>JANPAO010000166.1:0-2749 GCA_031429955.1 Phenylobacterium sp.
GCGCGCCCTTTGATCGCGATGCCACCGGCGCGTTCGCCACCAGCCTGGAGGCGGCCCACTCCCGGTCCCGGGTGGCCCGGGTCAAGGGCGACCAGGCCGGTCGGGCGATCATGGCAGCAGTTGTCCAGACCGCCCTGGCCAGTCGTCATATCGAGGTTCGCGCAGGCCTACGGCTTCGCGGCCTGCTGCACGACCTGAACGGTCGGGTCCGGGGCGTGGTGGTGCAGCAGGCCGGCCGCCTGATGGAGATCACCGCACCCGCCACCATCTTTGCCACCGGCGGCGTCGGCGGCCTCTATGGCGTCACCACTACCCCGGCCGAACTTCAGGGCGAGGGCCTGGCCCTGGCCGCCCTGGCGGGTGCCACCATAGCCGACCCGGAGTTTGTGCAGTTCCACCCCACGGCCATCGACATCGGTCGCGACCCGGCCCCCCTGGCCACCGAGGCCCTGCGCGGAGAGGGTGCCAAGCTGATCAATGCCTCCGGCCAAGCCTTCATGGCCGCCTATCACCGCGACGCCGAACTGGCGCCGCGCGACGTGGTGGCCCGCGCCATCCACGCCGAGTTGGCCGCCGGTCGCGGAGCCTTCCTCGATGCCCGCGCCGCCGTCGGTGCCCACTTCCCCGAGGAATTCCCGGCGGTCTTCGCAGCCTGCCTCTCGGGCGGCGTCGATCCTCGAACCAAGCCGATCCCAGTTGCCCCCGCCTGCCACTACCACATGGGCGGAATCGTCACCGACGCCCAAGGTGCCACCACACTGGAGGGGCTGTTCGCCGCCGGAGAGTGCGCCTCCACAGGCGTGCACGGCGCCAATCGCCTGGCCTCCAACTCTCTGCTGGAAGCCGCCGTATTCGGAACCCGCACCGGCCAGGCCGCCCGTGAGCAGCGGGAGGTTCCCTCCGGTCCGCTGCGGCGGATCCTGACACCTGACCTTTCGCCTGAAGCCTTGGCCGCCCTGCGCCTGGGTATGAGCCGGGATGCCGGCGTGGTTCGCGATGCCGCTGGCCTGACCCGGTTGCTGGGGCAGATCGACGGACTGGAAGCCG
The DNA here is from genome assembly GCA_031429955.1 of Phenylobacterium sp. GTDB lineage: Bacteria > Pseudomonadota > Alphaproteobacteria > Caulobacterales > Caulobacteraceae > Phenylobacterium. The sequence continues at coordinate 1,048 of JANPAO010000166.1, forward strand.
TCCACGGCCGCGCCGGTCCCCTGGTGGCCGCCCGACTGACGGCGCAGTGCGCGCTAGATCGCAAGGAAAGCCGGGGCGGCCACTACCGCACCGACTATCCCGCCACCCTGCTCCCCAAACGGACCTTCGTCACCCTGGCCGAGGTGGCCGCCAGCGACCCGCTGAGCTATGCAGCCGAATGATTGAACCGCTTCCCGACCTGCTGATTGAACCCATTGTCAGGATGGCTCTGGCCGAGGACCTGGGGCGGGCGGGCGACATTACCGCCCAGGCCTGCATCGACGCGAGGGCCAGCCTCAGCGTAGTGTTCGCCACCCGGCAGGCTGGCGTGGTGGCGGGCCTGGACTGCGCGCGCCTGGCGATCCTGGCGCTGGACCCCCACGCCAGCTTCGAGGCGGTTGTCGCAGACGGCCAGGTGGTGATGGCCGGGGCGATCCTGGCCAAGGTCACCGGCAATGCCCGGGCCATTCTCTCGGCCGAGCGGACCGCGCTGAACCTGATGGGCCGACTCTCGGGCGTTGCCACATTGACCCGGGCCTATGTCGATCTCGTCGAAGGCACAGGTGCCCGCATCGTCGACACCCGCAAGACCACGCCGGGCCTGCGGCACCTGGAAAAATACGCGGTGCGCTGCGGTGGCGGGGTCAATCATCGCTTTGGTCTGGATGACGCCATCCTGATCAAGGACAACCATGTCGCGGCCTGTGGCGGGGTGAGCGAGGCCCTGACCCGGGCCCGCGCCGCAGCCGGCCACCTGACCAAGATCGAGGTAGAGGTCGACAGTCTGACCCAACTGGCCGAGGCCCTGGCCCACCGGCCCGACGTCGTCATGCTGGACAACTTCTCGCCGCAGGATCTGAAGCGGGCTGTGGAAATGACCGGCGGTGCCGTGGTGCTGGAGGCCTCTGGCGGGGTGAGCCTGCAGACCGTGCGGGCCATCGCCCAGAGCGGGGTTCAAGTGATCAGCGTCGGGGCCTTGACCCACTCGGCTCCGGTTCTGGATATCGGCCTCGACGCGGCCTGACCGGCGGCTTGAGTTTTTCTGGCAAGACCCTGGAACGGGGCAGGATTAGCGTCCCGCCCATTGTTTGATCCCTTTCAGGACGCGCCCCGATGACCATCGCTCGCCAGATCCATCTCGTTCGCCGCCCCAAGGGCAAGCCCGTCGCCCAGGACTTCGCCCTCGTAGAGGCGCCGGTCGCCGACGCCGGCGAGGGTGAGATCCAGGTCACGGCTCTGCTGATGTCGGTGGACCCCTATATGCGTCCGCGCCTGGACGTCGATCAGGCCCTGGACGCGCCCCTGCTGGGGGGCGGCATCGGTCGGGTTTTGCAGTCGAAGAACCCCAAGTTCAAGGAAGGCGATCTGGTCCGTCACAGCGCCGGCTTCCGAGAGACCTTCGTCTCCGACGGCCGTGGCGTCTCTGTGCTGCGCCCCGACCCCGACCTGCCCCTGACCGTCTACATGCATGCCCTGGGCGGCACCGGCGTCACCGCCTATGGCGGCCTGCTGGGGACTGGCACCTTGCAGGATGGCGAGCAGGTGTTTGTCTCCACCGCCGGGGGGGCGGTGGGCTCGGTGGTGGCCCAGATCGCCAAGATCAAGGGCTGCTATGTGGCCGGCTCCACCGGTTCAGATGACAAAAAACGCTGGTTGCTCGATGAAGTCGGCCTGGACGCGGCGATCAATTATAAGACCGAAC
>JANPAO010000167.1:0-4643 GCA_031429955.1 Phenylobacterium sp.
TGGACAAAGATCCGCCCGGTCCGTGCGCTCTCGATGAAGAGAGCATTCAGGGCCCCGCCCGCCTGAGCCAGGGGATGGTTCAGCGGCACCAGGGACGGGTGAACCCGCACCAGCACACCGTCATCTGAACGATCAGCCGACGCAATCAGCTTGATCCGGTAACCCAAGTCACGCGCCAGCTTGATGTCCATCAGCGCGATCTGATCGATACCCTCGATCTCGGCGGCGGCGAAGTTGGGAGCGCAGCCGAAGGCCAGGGCCGCCAGGATCGAGATCTTGTGGGCCGCATCGAAGCCACCGACATCCATGGTCGGGTCTGACTCGGCATAGCCAAGACGTTGCGCCTCGGCCAGAACGTCGGCAAAGGCGCGCCCGCCGGTGTCCATCTCCGTCAGGATGTAGTTGCAGGTGCCATTGAGGATGCCCGAGATGGACTTGATCTCGTCGCCCACCAGGGCCTCACGAACGATCTTCACCGCCGGCACCCCGCCCATGACGGCGGCCTCGAACAGCAGGGGTACACCCATGGTCTCGGCCAGCAGCGCCAGCTCCGCCCCATGTTCGGCGATCAGGGCCTTGTTGGCGGTGACCACCGGCTTTCCGGCCGTCAAGGCGGCTTCAACCGCCGCCTTGGCCGGGCCGTCCGAACCGCCAATCAGCTCGACGAACAGATCGTTGTCTGGGGAGGCCGCCAGGGCGACCGGATCATCGAACCAGGGCAGGTTGGAGATATCGAAGGGCCGAGGCCGCGAGCGCGAACGCGCCGAGACGCCGGTCACCACCGACTGACCGCCAGCCGGGGCAAATCCCGGATGATCAGACAGATAGTTCAGCAGGCCTGCGCCCACGGTGCCCAGGCCTGCCACGCCGATGCGCCACGTAGATCGGGTCATTGAGCGGCCAAGGTATTGTGGGCTCGTCCGAGAATTTCCTCGGAATTGGCCAGGAACTTTTTCACATTGCGTGCCGCCTGCCGGATACGATGCTCGTTCTCCACCAGACCGATCCGGACATAGCCCTCCCCATACTCGCCGAACGCCACCCCAGGAGCCACGGCAATGCCGGCCTCCTCGATCAGCAGTTTGGCAAACAACATGGAGCCGGCTTCCTTGTACTGCTCGGGCAAAGGGGCCCAGGCAAACATTGAGGCCGGGGGCGCGGGAATATCCCAGCCCGCGCGCTTCATCGATGATACCAGGGTGTCGCGACGGCTTTTATAGATAGCGCGGATCTCATCAACGCAGTCTTGCGGGCCGTTCAGGGCCGCGGCGGCCGCCACCTGGATAGGCGTATAGGCCCCATAGTCCAGGTAGGACTTCACCCGAGCCAGGGCCGCGCACATCCGCGCATTCCCCACCACCATACCGACGCGCCAGCCGGCCATAGCATAGGTCTTGGACAGGGAGTTGACCTCCACGGCTAGATCCTTGGCCCCATCAACCTGGAGGATAGAGGGTGGCGGATTGTCATCGAAATAGATTTCCGAATAGGCGATGTCCGATAGCACCAGCAGGTCGTGCTTTTTGGCCAGGGCCACGGCCTCCTTGTAGAAGTCCAGATCCACCCATTGAGCGGTCGGGTTGGAGGGGTAGGACAGGATCAGCACGCTGGGGGCAGGACTGGAGTGGCGCATCGCGGCGCTGACCCCCGAGAGATAAGCATCAGGCGTCGGTGCCGGCACATGACGGATCACACCGCCCGCCATAATGAAACCATAGGCGTGGATCGGGTAGGCCGGGTTGGGGCAGAGGATCACGTCGCCGGGCGCAGTCAGGGCCTGGGCGAGGTTGGCAAACCCTTCCTTGGATCCCAGAGTGGCAATCACCTCGGTGTCGGGATTAAGGGTCACGCCAAAGCGCTTCTTGTAATAGCCGGCCATGGCACGGCGCAGGCCGACGATGCCCTTGGAGGCGGAGTAGCGCCCGGCCTTGGGGTCGCGGGCGGTCTCGATCAGCTTGTCGACGATATGCTTGGGCGTCGGCATGTCGGGATTGCCCATGCCAAAGTCGATAATGTCGACACCCTGGGCGCGCAGGCGCGCCTTGATGCGGTTCACCTCTTCGAACACGTAGGGCGGCAGGCGTTTGATACGGTGGAATTCTGGGGTCATTTTGAGCTCGGGCCGCATGCCTCGCGGCGTTAGGGAGCTGAAGTCGCGCAAGGTGGATCCCGTGGGGGGACCTGCCCTGCAGGTTCAAGAATCTCTTGTGCCTCCGCGGGCCTATCTCGGCGGCGGAGGCGGTGTAGCTCGAGCCCGCTGTGCCTTGGCAAAGGCCTCGGTTGCTGCGGTGGTCGAAGCCATGCCGTTCACAGCCGGACCGGCGAGATCACGGGCACGGCCAGCAAAGGCCTCAGTCCCGGTGAGGGTCCAGGTCTCAGGGCGGGTATCACGGGTCAACTGGATCCCGGCCATCTCAAGCGACGTGGCCGCCTGGCCAAAGGCCGGCAAGGGCCTCACGTCGCTGGGCATAGCGGGAATACCTGCAAATGTCGGATAGGGGCCGGGCACCGCAGCCCTGGCCGCAAGGTCAGCGGCGATGGGCGAACTCGGGTCCACCGCGCCAGTTGTAAAGGGGCTGGAGGTGGCGCAACCACTGAGCAAGGTCGCCACGCAGACGACCGCCCACACCGGTCCCGCAGCGGGCAATCGGCGACTCATCACGAAAAGTCTAGGCGACGCGTTCATCTTGGCCCTGATCTTATGCCATGATTGCTTCGGGCGAAAGAGCGTGAGCGCCCCGCCGATGCGACAACCTGGGAGACGATGGTCATGAGCAAGCAGCCCACCAAGACAACCGGTGCCAAGGCCAAGCCCGCGACCAAGGCCAAGCCGGCGACCGCCAAACCCCGCGCCCCCAAGGCCAAGAAGCCCCCGGCAAGGGCCAACCCCCCTGAGATGCCCCAGGCCGCGCCGCCGCGCCTGGAAGCCCCTAGGCCCGCCACGGCTGGGCCGAGCTTCTCCCCCCAGCAGCTCAGTCCGGAGCAGCGCGACATGCTGGAGAAGCTATCGGCCAATCTGGCCCGAGCCGCCCTGACCGCCCAAGGCGCCATTGCCGAGGCTGCCCTGCGGCAGGCCGAACACCCGGCCGCCCTGCAACCCGACCCCTTCCACGTGGCCCCGGCCCTGACTGACGTCATGGGACGCCTGGCCTCACAGCCGGAGCGAATGGTCAGGGCCCAGGCCGACCTTTTCCAGCGCTACCTTGAACTCTGGCAGTCAGCAGCCCGCCGCGCCTCTGGCGAGACCGTCGATCCCGTTGTTACACCGGCCAAGGGGGACAAGCGGTTCCTGGACCCAGACTGGAGCGAGAACCCGGTCTTTGACGTGATCAAGCAGTCCTATCTGGTGACCTCCAACTGGCTCAACGCCCTGGTCTCGGAGGTGGACGGGGTCGAGCCCATGGCCAAACGACGGGTGGAGTTCTTCATGAAGATGCTCACCGACGCCTTCTCGCCCTCGAACTTCCTGGTTTCCAACCCGGCGGCTCTGCGCGAAGCCATGAGCACCCAGGGCCAGAGCCTGCTTCAGGGCATGGAGAATTTCGCCGCTGACCTGAGCCGAGGCGGCGGCCAATTGGCCATCAGCCAGACCGACTATGAGATGTTCAAGATTGGCGAAAACGTCGCCACGGCACCGGGCCAGGTGGTGTTCCAAAACCAGGTCCTGCAACTGCTGCAGTTCAACCCCACGACCGAGCAGGTCTTTGACATCCCGTTGGTGATCTTCCCGCCCTGGATCAACAAGTTCTACATCCTGGACCTGCGGCCCGAGAACTCGATGATCCGCTGGCTCACCGATCAGGGGATCACCGTCTTCGTCGCCTCCTGGGTCAACCCGGACGTCGAGATGGCCACCAAGACCTTCGAAGACTACATGCAGCAGGGCATCTATGAGGCGACGGCGGCGGCGATGAAGCAGGCCAAGGTCGACCGGGTCAACACCGTCGGCTATTGCATCGGCGGCACCCTGCTCTCCTCCACCATGGCCCATATGACCGCCAAGGGTGACAAGCGGATCGCGTCGGCCACCTTCTTCGCTGCCCAGCAGGACTTTGCTGAGGCTGGAGATTTGCTGCTCTTCACCAACGAGGACTGGCTTGGGGACCTGGAAAAACAGATGGACGCGGCCGGTGGGGTGCTGTCTGGCCAGGCCATGGCCGAGACCTTCAACTCCCTTCGCGCCAATGACCTGATCTGGTCGTTCTTCGTGAACAACTACCTGATGGGCAAGGAGCCCAAGCCCTTCGACCTGCTGTTCTGGAACTCCGACCAGACCCGCATGCCCAAGGCGCTGCACCTGTTCTACCTGCGCAAATTCTACGGCGAGAACGCTCTGGCCAAGGGCGAACTGGTTCTGGACAACATCAAGCTCGACCTCTCCACCGTGAAGACGCCGGTCTATGTACAGTCCTCCAAGGAAGACCACATCGCCCCCGCCCGTTCGGTCTATCGGGGGGCCAAGCTGTTTGGCGGGCCGGTCACCTTCCCCCTGGCGGGATCTGGTCATATCGCTGGCGTGATCAATGCGCCGGTGGCCAACAAGTATCAGTACTGGTCCAACAGCGACCTGCCGGGCAGCGTCGAGCAATGGATGGAAGGCGCCAAGGAAACGCCGGGCTCCTGGTGGCCCCATTGGGCAGAGT
>JANPAO010000168.1:0-7060 GCA_031429955.1 Phenylobacterium sp.
AGGTCGGCATTGATGGCCGGATGGAACTTGGTTCGGAACAGGTCCAGGATCAGGCGCGCGACCCCGGGATGATTGGAGAGCGCCGCCTCCTGCACCCTCTGGCTTGGGTCCAGACCCGACTGCTGGCGATAGCGCGCCAGAGCCCGGATCAGGGCCGCGTCCCGCCAGGTGATCGACAACTCCAGCACCAGCCGGTTGAAGCCGTCACTCTCGGTCTTGCCGCTCCAGATGGCGACAAAGGCATATTCGAAGGCCAGCTTGACCTCCGAAAAGATCAGGTGCTCGCCCCGCGCATCCTCCAGTTCAAAATCGTGAACCCAGACCGCTTCGCCGCTGGCGGCGGTGACCGGGAAACCGGTCTCCACCATGGCCTTCAGTCCCATATTTTCCAGGATCGGCAGGACATCGGCCAGGGGCGCCGGGGCGTGCGGGCGGTAGAGCTTGAAGCGAAACTGGGTCTTTTGATCATCCTGCGGGCGATAGGCGCGGACGCGCACCGCCTCATCGGGTTCCAGGCCGTCGATCACCGCTAGGTCAGCCAGGGCCTCAGCGGCCGGGTACTTGTCGCGGTAACCCGCCGGAAATGCCCCGGCATAGCGGGCCAGCAGATCGGTCACCTCCTGTGTCGGGCGACCTGACTCACGGATCGCGGCGTCGAACCGGTCCTCCCAGGTGCGACTGGCTGCCGCGACCTGGGCTTCCACCGCCTTGAGATCCGGCTCGAGGTGGTCACCGGGTGTGAACCCAATGATGAAGTGGACCCGAGCCAGCGGCGCATCGGAAAAATAGGGGTAGTAGGCCGAGACCCGACCGCCATAGGCCTGGGCCAAGAGCTCGCCGGCCTGGCCCCTCAGGTCGGAGTTGTAGCGTTCCCGGGGCACAAACAGCAGGATCGAGGCGAACCGGTCATAGGGATCGCGGCGTTCAAACAACCGCACCCGGGGCCGGTCATGCAGGTGCAGCACCGCCAGGGCAGTGGTCAGGAGCTCGTCTTCGCGAGCCTGGAACAGCTCATCGCGCGGGTGGTTCTCGACGATATTGCGCAGGCGTTTTTCATTGTGGCTGCCGGGCAAGGCCCCGGCGCGGGCCAGGATGTTGGCCACCTTGGTCCGCAGCAGCGGCACCTCGCGGGCAGGCTCGTCATAGGCCTCGGAGGTGAACAGGCCCACGAACCGGATCTCGCCGCTGGGCTTGCCGTCGGGGCCGTACCGCTTGATCCCCACATAGTCCATGTAGCCCCGGCGATGGACGCGGGAGCGGACATTGGACTTGGCCACCGTTACCGGGGGATCTGCCAGGCGCGAACGGATCTGGGCGGTCAGAACCGCAGGCTCCGAGGAACGCCGCAGCACGGTGCGCTCGGGATCCCGCAGCACTCCCAGCCCATCCTGGGGCTGAAACAGCGGCTGTTCGGGGGCGTAGTCGCCGTTCTTCAGGCGGGGATAGGCATAGACCCTGGCCCCCAGATAGACGAAGTGCTCGTCGTGCAGCCAGGACAGGAAGGCGATGTCTTCGTCCCGCACCGCACTCTTGGGGGCGGCCCTCAAGTCGGTGATGGCGTGGCCCATCAGGGTCAACATGGCGGGGAAGTCGTCGACCGCCAGACGGACGTCAGCCAAGGCCGCCTTCACACCGGCCAGGAGGGCAGCCTCCCGATCGCGCCCAACGGTTTCCAGAACCACCAGGACCATGGACTCCCGGCGCGCCTTGCCAGCCTCGCCTCTCAGGCCTTTGCCGTCCCGATTCACGGTGACAATCGGGTGGAACATGGCCCGGACCGACAGGCCCTGTTCCCCCAATTCGCCCATGATGCTGTCCACCAGGAAGGGGGCGTCAGCCTGCACGATCTCCAGACGATCCAAGCCCGCCTGGCCATGGACCAGCCGGATCGCGGGCGCCGCACCCCGGCGGGTCTCGCCAAAGGCCCAGAAACCCGCCAGCACCTCGGCGAGGTCGCCCGCAGAGAGTTCCGGCAGCTCATCGGGCGCAGCGTCAGCGGCGGCCTGATCGATGAAGCTGTGGCTGGCGGCGCTGTCGGGCACCAGGGCACCGAAGGCCGCGATCAGGTCCTTGGCGGCCTTGCTGGGCTTGGGACGGGATATCATGGGCGCGCGCCTTGCGACACGAGAACGCCGCCGGAGGAGAGAATCCGGCGGCGCATGGTCTCGCCAGGGGGGAGTGGCGACACCCTCGGTCCTCGGGACACCTGGGGGCTGTGAGCGCAGGCGTCGAGGGCTCGGGTCTTGCCCAAGCCAACCTTAGGTAGGAACTGAACGGCCAAGTTGAAGACCCCGCTTTGGTCCCCAGGCTTCACGCTTGCGTGACAGGTCCAGGGCGTTTCGGTTTTGCTGACGTGTCGGCGGCGCTGTCGGTTTTCCGCTCTCGTGAGTTGCCGGGATCGCCATTGGCCGACAACAGGACCGCCACCCAGCGGGTGCCGTCAAACTGGGCCAGGATCACCATGGCGATCACCGCCAGGGGCGTGGACAGGAACATGCCCGCAACCCCCCAGATGGCTCCCCAGAAGGCCAGGCTTAGCAGTACGACCACCGGATCTATGTTGAGGCTTTGGCCCTGCATGCGAGGCAGCACCACATTGCCCACCACAAACTGGATGGCCTGCAAGACCGCCAGCAGCACAATGGCGGGCCAGATCGGCTCGAACTGAATCAGGGCAAACAGCGGCGGTGCCAAGATCCCCACCGCGCCACCGATGATCGGGATGTAGGAGGCCACGAAGATCAGGAAGGCCCAGAACACCGCATTGTCGAGCCCCAGCAGGGTCATGACCAACCAGGAGCTACCGGCGATCATCAGGCCGGTGACCGTCTGGACCCACAGATACTGCTCCACCCCGTCGCGGATCCGCTGAAACGCCTCCACCGCGTCATGGCGTTTGGCGCGGTCGGAGGACATCCCCACCATCTTGCGCTCAAAGGCGTGTCGCGAGGCCAGGATGAAACCCAGATAGATCAGGATGAACAGGGTATTGGAGGCAAAGGTCTGGAAGCCGCGCGCCACATCGCCCAGGTACTTGCTGGGGTCCAGTTGGCGGAACAACTGGTCGATTGTGGGGGCCATGTCGGCACCGGTCGCCGTGGCCACCTGGGCGATCAGCTTGTTGAGCTTGGGCACATAGGTCACCAACTGGCTGGCAAAGCTGGCGGCATTGTCGGCGATCACCAGGACCGCGGTGCCAAACAGCAGGATCGAGACGGTGATCGCCAGGGGCATGGCCGCGCGGGGCGACATCCAGGGCAGGCGGCGGTGCAGCACCCGGGCAAAACCGTCGATGACGATGGCCAGGAACATGGCCATGGCTGGCGGAGTGAGGATATCGGCCAGGACATAGAGGGTCGCCCCGCTGGCGAGCACCGTCAGGATGACCAGGCAGATGCGGGAGATGGCGTTGCTCGGCTCGGCGGTAGGCATGGACCGACTGTCCTTGGCGTCGAAGATCGCGTCAATCTGGGTTGTCTAACCTGATTTTCGCGGCAGGGTGATGCAATCTTGGAGATGTTGCCGGGCTGCCGGGCAAGCTTCATCCCGATCTGGTGGCCTTGGCGAAATCTTATGGCCCGCCACAATTGTTTACGCTTGGGCGTGGATGCGCGGCGCGCCAGGCGATAGCTTGGCCCGGTTCGTTCCAAGGAGAGACTCATGGCCGACGACGGCGTCATGATCGGGTTTTCCGATCACCCCGAGACCCTGCGGCTGGATCGCGCCAACCGCCACGGCCTGGTGGCCGGCGCCACGGGCGCGGGCAAGACCGTCACGCTGCAAACCCTGGCCCAGGGCCTGTCCGATGCCGGGGTTCCGGTCTTCGCCGCTGACGTGAAGGGGGATCTCTGTGGGGTGGCCATGGCCGGCACCCCCAACGAAAAGATGCTGGCCCGGGCTGCGGCGATGAATCTCGAAATGCACCCCATGGGCGCGCCGGTGGTGTTCTGGGACCTGTTTGGCGAACAGGGCCACCCGATCCGCGCCACGGTCTCGGAGATGGGGCCCCTCCTGATCTCGCGGATGCTGGAACTCAACGATGTCCAGGAGGGCGTCCTGTCGGTGGTGTTCCGCGCCGCCGACGACGAGGGCCTGCTGCTGCTGGATCTCAAGGACCTGCAGGCCGCCCTGACCTACACCTCCGAGAATGCCAAGGCGCTGGGGGCCAAGTACGGCAATGTCTCCCCCACCACCGTGGCCACCATCCAGCGCAAGCTGCTGACCCTGGAGGACCAGGGGGGTGCCAACCTGTTTGGTGAACCGGCCCTGCAGCTATCGGACCTGATGCGCACCGACGCCTCGGGCCGGGGCTATGTGAACATCCTGGCCGCCAACAAGCTGATCGCCAGCCCCAGGCTCTATGCCACCTTCCTGCTGTGGCTGATGAGCGAGTTGTTCGAGGAGCTGCCCGAGGTGGGCGATCCGGACAAACCCAAGCTCGCCTTCTTCTTCGACGAGGCCCACCTGCTGTTCCGCGACGCCCCCAAGCCTCTGCTGGAAAAGGTTGAGCAGGTGGTGCGCCTGATCCGCTCCAAGGGGGTCGGGGTCTATTTCGTCACCCAGAACCCCGCCGACATCCCCGAGACCGTGCTGGGCCAGCTTGGCAATCGCATCCAGCATGCCCTGCGGGCCTATACCCCGGTGGAGCAGCGCGGCCTGAGGGCGGCCTCCGACAGCTTCCGAGCCAATCCGGCCTTTAATACCGCAGACGCCATCCAGGCTCTGGGGGTCGGTGAGGCCCTGGTCTCGGTCCTGGACGAGAAGGGGGCCCCCACCATGGTGCAGAAAACCCTGATCCGCCCGCCCAACTCCCGCCTCGGACCCCTGACGCCTGCCGAACGGGCCACAGTGATGGCGGTCAGTCCCGTCCATGGTCTCTATGACCAGACCCAGGATCGGGAATCGGCCTTTGAGAAGCTGGCAGCCCGCACAGCGGCGGCCCAGGAACAGGCCCAGGCCCCGCCCGTTGCCCGCGCGCCGGCCGCCGCACCCTGGGGCGAGGCCCCGGCCCGTCGTCCGGCGGCCCGCGCCCCCAGCCGCCAGTCCATGGGAGAAACCTTCGCCAAGCAACTGCTTCGCACCGTGGCCAGCACGGCAGGCCGCGAGATCATGCGTGGCCTGATGGGCAGTTTGCGTCGCCGATGACCCTGGATCGCACCCCTGACCTGATCGCCGCTGACCTTGGCCCGCTGGCGCAGCGTCCGTCCACGGCCCTGTCCCTGGCCCTGCTGGGCCAGTCAGGCTCACGGTGGCAGATCCCTACCCCGGCGGCGGTGATCGACCTGGAGGCCTTTGACCGCAACCTCGCCCGCATGGCCGCCCGGGCCAAGGCGGCGGGCCTGGCCCTGCGGCCCCACGCCAAGTCCCACAAGTGCGCGGCCCTGGCGCGTCGCCAGATCGCGGCCGGCGCCGTGGGCGTCTGCTGCGCCAAGCTGGCGGAGGCCGAAGCCCTGTCGGAGGCTGGAATTCGTGGCATCCTCATCACCTCGCCCCTGGCCACCGAGGCGTCGGCGGCGCGGGCGGTGGCCCTGGCCGCTGTCGATCCCAACTTCGCCCTGACCCTCGACCACCCCGACGGCGCAGTAGAGATCGGCCAGGCTGCGGTCGCCAGGGGCGTCACCGTTCGGGTGGTCGTCGATGTCGATGTCGGCCTGGGTCGCACCGGTGTCGCCAGCGTGGAGCAGGCTCTGGCGGTAGGCGCGGCTGTCTTGAACCAGCCTTTGCTGCGGTTGATCGGGGTTCAGGGCTATGGCGGGCAATGGCAGCACATGGTGGGGGCCAATGCCCGGGCTGCCGCCGTTGCCGACGGGATCGGCAAACTGGCCGACGTCGCCCAGGCCCTGCGGGCTCAAGGCCATGACATCAGCCTGATCACCGGAGGCGGCACCGGCACCTTCTCGGCGGATGCCGCCCAAGGCGTCCTCAATGAAATCCAGGCCGGTTCCTACGCCTTCATGGACCGCGAGTACCGCGAAGCCCTGGGGGAAGACGAGGACGGTGCCTTTGAGACCAGCCTGAGGGTCCAGGCCAAGGTGATCAGCGCCAATGCCCCGCGCTGGGTGACGGTGGATGCGGGCCTGAAAGCCTTTGCCACCGACGGCCCCGCGCCTGAGCCCCTGGGGGCGGGCTGGACGGGATCAAGCTACCGCTTCTTCGGCGATGAGCATGGGATGGTCACCCGCCCCAAGCACAGGCAGGTGGCGCGTGGCGACCGGGTGGAGTTCACCGCCCCGCACTGCGACCCCACCATCGACCGCTACGACCTGCTGCACCTGGTGCGCGGGGACACCCTGGTGGATGTCGTCCGCATCGAGGGTCGCGGCGCCTCGCAATAGGCCAGGGGCCGAGCGCACCGCCCGGCCCCCCGAACACATGAAGCTTAGCGCGGCGCCATGCGGATGGCGCCGTCGAGACGGACATCTTCGCCGTTGAAATAACCGTTGGTGATCATGGTCAGGGCCAGCTGGGCATAGTCGTCGGGGGCCCCAAGGCGCTTGGGGAAGGGCACTGAGGCTGCCAGGCCCGCCTTCACCGCTTCCGGTGCAAACTGCATCAGCGGGGTGTCGAAGATACCCGGCAGGATGGTGTTGATCCGGATGCCGTCCCCGGCCAGGTCCCGGGCGATCGGCAGGGTCATGCCCACGACGCCGCCCTTGGAAGCCGAATAGGCCGCCTGGCCCATCTGGCCGTCCTCGGCGGCCACCGAGGCGGTGTTGACGATGGCCCCGCGCTCACCGTCAATGGGTTCCAGGTCCAGCATGCCCTTGGCCGACTTGGCGATGCAGCGGAAGGTGCCCACCAGGTTGATCTGGATGATCATGTTGAAGGCGTCGAGGGGGAAGTGCTTGGTCTCGCCCGACTGCTTGTCGCGGCTGGCGGTCTTGATGGCATTGCCGGTGCCGGCGCAGTTCACCAGGATCCGCTCCTGGCCATGGGCGGCGCGGGCCTTGGCGAAGGCGGCATCGACCTCTTCTTCAGAGGTGACGTTGCACTTGCAGAACACGCCGCCTACGTCCTTGGCAACGGCTTCACCCTTGGCTTCGTTCATATCGAAGATGGC
>JANPAO010000169.1:0-4107 GCA_031429955.1 Phenylobacterium sp.
AGCCTGATGTTGGAGACCGCGCCGCGGTCGCCGGCCATGACTCAGGGCGGGCCCTCGCCGGTGAAGTTCGTGCTGGATTCCGGCGTTGCCCGGGACTTCACCCAAGGTGCGCTGCGCAAGACCGAAGCCACCTTCGACCTGGGCATTGAGGGGCAGGGCTTCTTCAAGGTCACGACCCCGGACGGCGAGCGTTATACCCGCGACGGCCATTTTCGCATGGACGACACCGGGCGCCTCACCACCCAGTCAGGCCAGGGGGTGCTGGATGAGGGCGGTGGCGAGATCACCATTGATCCCCAGAAGGGCCCGGTCACCATCGCCACCGACGGCACGGTCAGCCAGGGCAATGAGCGGATCGGCAAGGTGGGCGTCGCCCGCTTCGACACCCTCTCGATCCTCGAAAAGACCGGGGACAACCTCTACCGTAACACCTCCAACAGCCAGCCCCAGGCCGCACCTGACGCGCGGGTGCATCAGGGCATGTTGGAGAATTCCAACGTCAAGACCGTCCTGGAGATCACCCGAATGATGGAGGTCACCAGGGCCTATGAGTCGATGGCCAAGATGATGGATTCCAACGCCGACCTGTCCCGCCGCTCGATCGAGCGGATGGGTCGCGTCCAATAGGGAAGACCTAGGACATGCAAGCACTTCGTACCGCCGCGACCGGCATGGCTGCCCAGCAGCTAAACGTCGAGGTCATTTCCAACAACATCGCCAACATGAACACCGTCGGCTTCAAACGCCAGCGGGCCGAGTTTCAGGACCTGTTGTACAACACCCTGGAGCGGGCCGGTGCCCAGTCGTCGGATCAGGGAACCATCGTGCCCACCGGGGTGCAGGTGGGCGGCGGCGTCAAGGCTGGCTCGGTCTACCGCATCACCGAGCAGGGCTCGATGACCGCGACGGCCAACCGCTATGACATTGCCATCGACGGTCGCGGCTATCTCCAGGTGCTGAAGCCCTCCGGCGAGACCGCTTATACGCGCGCCGGAAACCTGTCTCTGAACGACCAGGGACAACTGGTCACCGAGGACGGCTATCAGATCCAACCGTCGATCACGATTCCCTCTGACGCCATCGATGTGATCATCTCCAAGGCCGGCCAGGTGCAGGTCGCCAAGGCTGGTGCCACCACGCCGGAGATTGTCGGCAGCCTTGAACTGGCCACCTTCGTCAATGAAGCGGGCCTGGAGGCCATCGGCGACAACCTGTTCATGCAGAGCGGTGCCTCGGGGCCCGCCACCACCGGAGCTCCGGGTTCTACCGGCTTTGGCACCCTGATGCAGGGCTATACCGAGGCCTCCAATGTGGACGCCGTCACCGAGATCACGTCCCTGATCGTGGCCCAGCGGGCCTATGAGATGAACTCCAAGGTCATCTCCTCGGCCGATCAGATGTTGCAGGCCGCCAACCAGTTGAAGGGCTAACCCCATGCGCGCCCTGATCCTTGCCTGTGCTCTGATGATGGCCTCGGCTCCGGCCCTGGCGGGCCAGGCGGTGACGCTCAAGTCCGAAACCCTCGACGGCGATGGGGTCGTGACCCTGGGCGACCTGTTCGATGGGGCCGGTGGGGCCGGCAAGATCGCCGTGGCCACCCGTCCTGGCGTCTCGGTGGTCCTCGACGCGGGGTCTGTGCAGCAGGCGGCCCGACGCGCCGGGCTGGACTGGGCCAATGCCGAGGGCGTGCGACGGATCATCGTGCGGGCCGGGGTTGACGGTGGCACGAGCCCGGCTGCGAGCCGAGGCAATGTTGAGGTTCTGACCTATGCCCGCAGCCTGGCGACCGGCGAGGTCCTCCAGCCACAGGACCTGGTCTGGGCCAAGGCGGTCGCGTCGCCAAATGATACCCCCCGCGATGCCGAGGCGATCATCGGCCTGGCCGCCAAGCGCCCACTGCGCGCCGGTTCGGTGGTTTCGGTCCGGGATGTCGCGGCAGCCGTGATCATCAAGGCCGGTGACATCGTGACCGTGATCTATGAGTCAGACGGCATCACCCTGTCGCTGGAAGGCAAGGCTGTGGCCGCCGCCGCAATCGGTGACCCCGTGGCCGTCCTCAATACCGCCTCAAAGAAGACCATCCAGGCCACTGCCAGCGGCCCGGGTCGGGCCCTCGTCGGGCCTGCCGCAGAAACCCTCAAGACCCAGGCCCGCCTCCAGTACGCCCAGCGTTAGAGAAAGTCCGCCATGCGCCTCGCAGTCCTCGCCCTCGCCGCCCTCATTCCTCTCAGCGCCTGTTCGACCGTGCGTGAGGCGGTGGTGGGGCCAACCCTGGCGCCGGTCGGCTATCCCTCCAGCCTGGTGGCGCAGGAGCAGATGATCCTGGCCAACAATCAGGGCCAGCCGGCCTCGGCCAATTCTCTCTGGCGTTCGGGCGCGCGAGCCTTCTTCATCGATCAACGGGCCGCGCGGGTGGGCGACATTCTCACCGTCCAGATCGACATCAATGACAGCGCCCAGACCTCCAACGCCTCCAACAGCAGTCACACATCGGGTCTGAAGAGCGCGGCACCTTCACTCTATGGCCTGTCGGGCAGCCTGGGCCGGTTGCTTCCCCCCGGGACCGACCTGGCGGCCGGCATTCAAACCAGCTCAAACTCCTCCAACACGGGCTCTGGCGCGGTGACCCGGTCGGAGAAGATCTCCCTGACCATCGCCGCCGTGGTCTCAGCCGTCCTGCCCAATGGCAACCTGGTGATCCAGGGCACCCAGGAGGTGAGGACCAATGCCGAGCTGCGTCAGTTGACCGTGGCGGGCATTGTGCGTCCTGAGGACATCTCCTCGGCCAATACCGTCAAACACACCCAGATCGCCGAGGCCCGCATCAGCTACGGCGGTCGCGGCGACATCAGCCGGGTGCAGAAAACCCCCATGGCCCAGTCCCTGGTGGAACGCTTCACCCCCTTCTGATGGGCACCGTTCCAGGCGGGGTAAGACCGGCCGGGCTTGGAGCCCCGCAAGGTGTGATGATAACCTAACGGAATGAAGCCTAGCCTCCTCATCCTTTGCCTGGCAGCCACAGCCACCGGAGCTCAAGCCCAGACACCCCGCAGTTGGAACCTGGTCGCTGACAAGGCCGCGCCGGATGTTACCCTGTTCTATGGGGTACCCCAGACTGACGACGTCGCCCTCACCCTGAGATGCCCGCGTCAGACAGGCCAGATCACGGTCGGGTTTGGCGCGGGCGCAAAACTGGCTGACCGCCAAAGTGCCGGCGTCTGGGTCGACAAGATCGGCCGCCCCGCCCCCTGGCCCGCCAGTGTCGTCCTGACATCCGGCGTTGCGACGACGACCTTGCGCGGTCAGGCTATGCCTGACGACTTGGACGGCGGCACGCGGCTGGCGGCGGAGGTCTCCACGCGCGCGCCGGTGATCGCGGCATTCAAGAAGAGCGGGGTTATCGCAGCGTCGGGTCTTGGAGAGACAGCGAGCGGACCACCGGTTCCCCTGAAGCTGGTCCGACCCTTCCTCAGCGCCTGTCGCTGAAGCTGCTCAGGCGCGTCGACCGGCCCCGGCGGCGGCGGCGTTGTCGATCCCCATGGCGTGGAGCGCGCCTCGGGCAATGCCCTCGGCATCCAGACCCGCCTGGGCATACATCAGCTCTGGTTTATCATGGTCCTGGAAGACGTCAGGCAGGACCAGGGTACGCACCTTCAGGCCACGATCCAGGGCTCCATGGGTCGCCAGGGCCTGCAGAACAAAGGCCCCAAAGCCGCCCATCGCGCCCTCTTCCACCGTGATCAGGGCCTCGTGCTCACGGGCCAGGCGCAGCAGAAGTTCGATATCCAAGGGCTTGGCGAAACGGGCATCGGCCACTGTCGTGGAAAGCCCCCTGGCGCCCAGCAGGTCGGCGGCCTTCAGGCTCTCAGCCAGGCGAGTTCCCAGGGAAAGGATGGCCACCGTGGTCCCCTCGCGCAGGATACGGCCCTTGCCGATTTCCAGAGGCGCGGCCAGGTCAGGGATCGCAACCCCGACGCCCTCGCCACGGGGATAGCGGAAGGCCGAGGGGCGATCATCGATGGCCACGGCGGTCGCCACCGCGTGGGCCAACTCCGCCTCATCAGACGGAGCCATCAGGATCATGCCCGGCAGGGCACCCATGAAGCC
>JANPAO010000170.1:0-3025 GCA_031429955.1 Phenylobacterium sp.
GATGCCGGCGGGCGTCGGCGGGCTGATCGGGGCCAAGGGCACCTACAATTGGGGCTTCTGGACCGAGGAAGAGCCCAACCTCAACAACCGCAAGCATCCGCACCATCAGGGCGTTGTCCTTCACCCCGGCCTCCAGCAGCAGCACCTTGACCGAGGGATCCTCGGTCAAGCGGTTGGCCAGGACGCAGCCGGCTGAACCGGCCCCGATGATGATGTAGTCGTAGCGGTCCATGCGCGGCCTCATTCCCTGGCGTGTGGCGCGACCCTTACAGTCCTCTCAAGTCGAGACAAGACCAGACGCCGCGTCAGCCTGATGAAACCTGACGCCTGCGTCAGGTTTGCGGTCCCCTACTTCCCCTTCCAGTTGGGCGCGCGCTTTTGCGCAAAGGCCATGGGCCCCTCCACAAAGTCCTCCGACCGGAACAGGGCCGAGATGGCCGGATAGCGCATCTGACCGCTGATCGCCGCCTCCAGGGTAGGTTCATCCAGGCCGCGATAGACCGCCTGCTTGGAGGCCCGCACCGACATGGGCGACAGCTCAGCGATCTGTGCCGCCCAGCGCCTGGCCGTGGGCAGCAGGTCCTCGGGCGTGGTCACCTCGTTCACAAACCCCAGCTCAAGACCCTCCGCCGCCGAGACCCGTCGGCCGGTGAGGATCATGCCCATGGCCCGCTTGGTGCCGATGGCGCGCGGCAGGCGGTGCAGGCCGCCGGCCAGGGCCGCCAGGCCCACCCTGGGTTCAGGCAGGGCAAACACCGCCTTGTCGGAGGCCACGATGATGTCGCAGGCGAGCGCAATCTCGAACCCGCCGCCCATGGCCACGCCATTGACCGCGGCGATCAGCGGCTTGTTCAGGTCAAACCGCTGCACCAGTCCGGCAAACCCCGTGGCCGGGCTGGCCATCGACCCGCCGGTGGCCTGGTTCTTCAGGTCATTGCCCGCCGAGAAGGCCCGCTCGCCGGCGCCGGTGATGATCCCCACCCACTGGTCGGGGTCGGCGTTGAAGGCGTCAAAGGCCTCATGCATCTCAAAATGCATCGGCGAATGCAGGGCATTCATCACCTCGGGCCGGTTCAGGGTGAAGACGGTGACCGGACCCTCGCGTTCCACGGAAATGAATTCATAGGCCATCGGCGCGTCTCCCAGTCTGGTTCTGGGCCAAGGCTGGGCGGGCGCCGTGGCGTCCGTCAAGCCAAGTTGTTGCCAAATCCAGCGCCGGGCCGCAGGGCGCTTGACCCGAAGATCGACCTCGCTCACCAAGTTGCCATGAGCACGCTTCCGACCCTGAACGGCCCCGTCGTCCCGCCCGCCTCCGGCAAGCCCCCCACGAGCCTGGTGATCCTGCTGCACGGCTATGGCTCCAATGGCGAGGACCTGATCGGCCTGGTGCCCCACTGGCAGCATGCCTTTCCCGACACCCTGTTCATCTCGCCCAATGCACCCCAGATCTGCCCCGGTGCGCCCGGCGGCTATCAGTGGTGGCCCATCAACAGCATGGACCCCGCTGCACGACACGCCGGCTCCAGGGCCGCAGCCCCCATCGTCGATGCCTTCATTGATGCCCAGCTGGCGCGCTACAGCCTGGCGGCAGACAGGCTGGCCCTGGTGGGCTTTAGCCAGGGAACCATGATGGCCCTCCAGGTCGGCCTGCGGCGAGCCCCCGCCATTGCAGGCATCGTCGGCTATTCCGGCATGCTCACCGATGAGGCCGGCCTTGCCGAGGTCAAGGACAAGCCCCCCGTCCTGCTGATCCATGGTGACGCCGATCCGATGGTGCCGGTGTCAGCCTTCCACAAGGCCGGCGCGACCCTCCAGGCGCTGGGCTTCCAGATCGATGGCCACGTCTCTCCGGGCCTTGGCCACAGCATCGATCTCGACGGCCTGCAAATGGGCGGGAATTTCCTGCACAAGGTTCTCGCGCGGGCCTAGAGCATTTTCCGATAGGTGGGAGCCGACTATCGGAACAGGCTCCAACCCTTTGATTGAGATCTCTTTTTACCCTTTTCGACGGTTCCTTCCAAAGGGAAGAGGCTCTCGCCCGGCCACCGGCACCGCAAGTGCCGCGCCGGCTCACGATCACGACATTGCTCTGGGCGCGCGAAATGTGCTACAGTCCTACAATGAAGACAACGACAGCCCGAGTCGCCAATCAGAACTTCTCCAAGCTACTGAGCGAGGTGGAGAAGGGTGAGACCGTGCTGATCACCAAGAACGGCAAGACAGTCGCTGAGCTTCGCCCGCGCGCCGATGACCCCCGCGAAGATCCGGTCTGGCGCGCGAACCATGAGCGGATGCAGGGGCTGATGCGGGCCTGGCCTACCACCAACTATCGCGTGGGCAAGATCACCGAGGACGACAAATATGGCGACGCGCCTGCATGAGCGTGCGCGCCAGTTTGGATAGCAACATCTTGATCTATGCGGCCCTGGAGCCTGGCTCCGAAAAGGGTAAAACGGCCTCTGACCTGATCGTGCGAGCAGCGCCAAAGGGCATCCTGGCCGCACAGGCCCTGCTGGAATTCGTCGCCGTCATTCGCCGCCGCGCGCCAAACCTCACCCACCAAGCCATCGCCCAGGCCGAGGCTTGGGCTTCCGTCTTCGAGACCGCGCCGACCACCTTGCCCATCATGCACGCGGCCCTCAGTCTCGTGGCCGCGCATCAGTTTCAAGTGTGGGACGCCGTGATCTGGGCCGCCTCACAAGAGGCGGGTGCGACCGTCCTGTTTTCCGAAGACTTGCAGGACGGATTCACACGCAACGGCATGGCAGCGGTCAATCCCTTTACCAGATCCGCGGCCGAGCGGATCAAGCTGCTCGGGGGGTGAGACGACCGAGCAGGATTGCACCTAGCAGGCGGCGGCGGCGCGCAGTCAAAGGTCAAAGCAGAGCCCGTTGCACTTCAAAATTGACACTGCCAAAGCGACCGCTGCAAGACCCCGCTCAGGTCAAGGTTATGGTCAGATTCCGGCCGACCGCCTTGGCGGCGCGCTGCAGAGTGGTCAAGGTCACCGAGGGATTGCCAGGGT
>JANPAO010000171.1:0-2444 GCA_031429955.1 Phenylobacterium sp.
CGATGCTGTCGCCCCGGCGTTGCCTGGAGCAACTCCCCGCCCTGGGTCTGGACCCTGAGGCCCAGGACCTGTTCCTGGGCGGCGCGGCGCGTCGGGTGTTCAAGCTGAGTTAGGGCTGAACGCCCACCCCTAGAGCGTGACAGCTTCAAGTGAATGCCGGTTGAAGCGCCCGTCACGCTCTAGATGTTGGAAACGAGACCCTTCTTGCCGTTTCAGATGAACCCATCTGAAGCGGTCAGGGTCTAGGGGGCTGTTGGAAGGTGATAGGCGACGCTGGCGCCGGGTCCCACGGGGATCTCCAGGGCGACCCAGGTGGCGGTCAGCGCCACCCCGCCCAGATAGAAGGCGGCCGCCAGGGGGAGGGTCAGGGCCAGCAAGGCACCCAGGCGGAAGTCTGGCACCCAGCGGCGCGCAAAGGTGAAGGTGAGGACGAAATAGGGGTTCAGGGGCGAGATGAGATTGGTCACCGTGTCGCCCAGGCGATAGGCCGCCGTGGTCATTTCCGGCGACACCCCCAGCAACATCATCATCGGGGTGGCGACCGGCGACATCGCCGTCCACTTGGCTGAGCCTGAGGCGATCAGGAAATCGAGCCAGGCCGACATGGTGGCCAGCAGCGGCAGGAGCAGCGCCGGCGGTGCGTTCAGGGCCCGCAGTTGTTGTGCCCCCAGGATGGCGGTGATCGGCCCGAGATTGGACCAGGTGAACATGGCGACGAAGTGGGCGGCAAAGAAGATCAGCACCAGATAGGGCAGCATGCCCTCCAGGCCCTTGACCATCATCTCCACCACATCGCGATGGGACTTGATGGTGCCGGTGGCGGTGCCATAGGCCCAGCCGGTGGCGGCAAAGAGCAGGAAGAGCCCGGCGGGCAGGCTGCGGAAGAACGGCAAGAGCCGCTTGCTGCCGGTGGCGGCCTCGTCGAGAAAGGGGGAATAGCCGGGCCAGAAGGTCAGGGCAACAAACACCCCGATCACCGCCAGGGCCGCCAGACCGGCCATCCGCAGGCCCCGCTGCTCGCGGCCGGTGACCGCCGCAGACGCCATCTCGCCCTGGGTGATGTCCCCGGTCCAGGGCCCCAGGCGCGGGGCCAGCACCTTTTCGACGATGAGCCAGGCCAGGCCGGTAAACAGCACAGCCACAGCGATGCTGAACCACCAGTTGCCCAGGGGGTTCATGGTCCAGTCCGGCACGATCAGCCGGGCCCCGATCTCGGTGATGCCAAAGATCAGGACGTCATACTGACCGGGGATCAGATTGCCCGACAGCCCCACCGCCGCGCCGGAAAAGCCCACCACCAGGCCCAGGACCGGGTGGCGGCCGGCGCTGGCATAGATCACGGCGGCCAGGGGAACATAGACCAGGTAGCCGGCGTCAACGGCGTGGGTCGTCAGCATACCGATGAAGAAGACGACGGGTGTCAGGTAATGGGTCGGCACACCGGCCAGGCTGCGGCGCAGCAGGGCTGAGAACAGGCCGCTGCGCTCGGCGATCCCCGCCGCCAGCATGATGGTCAGGGCCAGGCCAAGCGGGGTGAAACTGGTATAGGTCTTGGGCATCTCCATGAAGAGCTTCTGGACATTGGCCTGGGAGAGCAGGCTCTGGGCCACCAGGGTCTCGCCCGACACGGGATTGACGGCCGACCAGCCCGCAGCCGCCCCGCCGACGGAGACCGCCACCAGGATTCCAATGATGCCGATGAAGATGAAGACTGGATCTGGCAAGGCATTGCCCAGCCGCTCCACGGTGTCCAGAAACCTGTTGGAACCGGCGTTCCGAACCTGAGTGTCAGCCATGGCCGAGCCATGCCATGGGTCTCGGGGGGTGTCGAGTGGCGGGTGCCTCAGGCCGTCGAGCCGCCGTCGATGACGATGGTCTGGCCGGTGATCCAGGCACCGGCCTTGGAGGCCAGGAAGACGGCGGCTCCGGCGATGTCGTCGGGTTCGCCCAGGCGACGCAGGGGGGTGCCGGAGCTGGCGCGGGCCTCGCCGGCCGGGGTGTCCCAGAGCGCCTTGGCAAAGTCGGTCTTCACCAGGCCCGGCGCGATGCAGTTGACCCGGATATTGTGGGGCGACAGCTCCTGGGCCAGGTTGCGGGCCAGCTGCATGTCGGCGGCCTTGGAGATGGCATAGGCGCCGATCACCGATGTGCCACGCAGGCCACCGATGGACGAGATGATGACGATGGCCCCGTCCTTGCCCGCCTTCATCTCCTCCGACGTCATGTTGATCAGCCAATTATTGGCGATGATGTTGTTTTCCAGGATCTTGCGGAAGGCGTCGTCGGGGATGCCGCTCATAGGGCCGTAATAGGGGTTGGAGGCGGCGTTGCAGACCACGATGTCGATCTTGCCGAATGCCTTGCGGGTTTCGTCCACCAGCCGCTGGAGATCTTCCTTCGAGGAGATGTTGGCCGGGACGGCAATGGCGGCGCCGGGATGTTTG
>JANPAO010000172.1:0-1691 GCA_031429955.1 Phenylobacterium sp.
CAACGCTATGGCCTGAAGACCTGGGTGGTCTCCAACGCCTTCATGATGATTCCCAAGTCCGCGATGATCGAGCGGGTGATTGTGGAGGCTGGGCCCGACGTCGCCGATGACTGGATCGCTGAGCATGTGTCCCCCGGAGACGTGGCGGTGACCAATGACATCCCCCTGGCCGAGCGGGTGCTGCAGGCCGGTGCCCACGCAGTAACCCCCCATGGCAAGCCCTTTACCGAGAATTCCATCGGCGCGGCCATCGCCCAACGGTCCCTGATGGAACAGCTTCGCTCCACCGGCGACATCCTGGGCGGCCCCAAGCCCTTTGACCGCAATGACCGATCCAGGTTTCTGCAGGCCCTGGATGAAATCATCCAGAAGGAGCGCCGCCGTCGCGGCTGAGACGTTTGCCAATGGCCAAGCTTGGGATAGTTTGCGCGCCAATCGACCGGAGAGTTTTCCCATGCGCCGCCTTGTCCTGACGCTCATCGCCGCCACCAGTCTTGCCGGGCTCGCGGCCTGCGGACAGGCCGACACGTCCGCGTCCGGCGAGGCCGCCGCACCGGCCGCAGCGCCGGTCGCGCCTGCCCCTAGCGAGGCTGAGAAGTTGGCCCTGCTGGCGGCCCTGCCGGCCCCCTACAACACCAGCGATCTGGTGAACGGCAAGAAGGTGTTTGCGGTCTGCAAGTCCTGCCACACCCTGGTGCCCGGTGGGGCCAATATGACCGGTCCGAACCTCTATGGCATGTTCGGCCGCAAGCCCGGCCTGACGGAGGGCTACAAGTATTCCGACGCGGTGAAGGCCGCGACCTTCACCTGGGACGCCGAGCACCTGGACCAGTGGCTCACCAGCCCCAAGACCTTCATGCCTGGCACCAAGATGTCGTTCCTGGGGGTCAAGGCTCCCAAGGACCGCGTCGACCTGATCGCCTATCTGAAGGTCGAGACCGGCTATAAGCCGCAATAGGGCTTCAGGTCCCCGGGCGGGTCGAGCGGGCCTGTTCGGCGGCTTCGAAGGCCTCGATGCGGCGGCTGGTGGTCTGGGCTGACGTCGTGAACCGGGCCAGCAGGTTGTAGAAGACCGGGACGATGAACAGGGTCAGCAGGGTCGTGAAGATCGCCCCGAAGAAGATCACCACCCCGATGGTGCGGCGGCTCTCGGCCCCGGCCCCACCCTCCAGGATCAGGGGAATGGCTCCAGCGGCGGTGGCGATGGAGGTCATGATGATCGGCCGCAGCCGCAGGGACGCGCTTTCGATCACCGCCTCGCGGATCGACAGCCCATCGTCGCGAAGCTGGTTGGCGAACTCCACAATCAGGATGCCGTTCTTGGCGGCGATCCCCACCAGGATGATCAGTCCGATCTGACTGTAGGTATTGATGCTGGAGCCGGCCACCAGCAGGCCAAACAAGCCCCCCAGCACCGCCACCGGCACGGTCAGCATGATGACCGTCGGATGGATCCAGCTCTCGAACTGGGCCGCCAACACCAGGAAGACTAGCAGCAGGGCCATGCCGAAGGCCAGGCCCACCGCGCCGCCCGCCTCGAGGTAGTCACGCGCCGTGCCGCCCCACTTCACGGTCGTGCCGGGGCGCTTGGCGACCTCAGCCTGGAGGAAGTCCACCGCCTCGCCCACCGTGTAGCCCGGGTTTAGCTGGACGCTGAGGGTGATGGCGCGCAGCCGGTCGACACGGGAACG
>JANPAO010000173.1:0-4764 GCA_031429955.1 Phenylobacterium sp.
GGTGCGACAGACCACCACCTCCAATAGGCCTTCGTCGACCTCAGCGGCGGGTCGAGCCTCCATCGGCATGCGGACATTGGCGTTCATCAGGCGGCCTTTCGCTGTTGGGTCCAGGCGGGGCAGACCACAAGGCCGCCGGGACCGGGGACCGGTTGCCCGCCCATGCGACCCATGAGGGTGCGCTCGCCCCCTCGCGTCGCGGCTCTGCTGAACAGAGGGACGGTGCTGAATATCTCGCGGTGAATGCAGAGCACGCCGGCCATGGCGATGGCGCGCCCGCGAAAGGTTGTTCCCGCCATTCCCCACCCATAGACCGCAATCACGGGCTCGCCTGGCCGTGCGGCCAGGTCGAGAGGTGGGGTGAGGCCGTCAAACTCCCCGGCGTCCAGGGTCGTCTGAGCCGCCGCGCTCAAGGGAATGATGCAGATGACTCCCGTGATGTCGGCCTGCGCGCCGCGATAGATGAAGGTGGAACAGAGCGTCTGGTCTTGGATGGCCTGCAGGGCCATGGGCGTGGCAACATTCGGCCCGACCGTGCTGGCGGCGATGGCGCGAGCCTCGAGGATTTCCGCCGGCATTGCCAGGGTCAAGCCGAGATCGCCAAGCATCCTCCCGGCCCGGTCGCTGTTGTTGGTTCCGAAGGTCATGTCGGCCTCCCGGCTTGTGCCGTGAGCCCTTTTGGTAGAGCGTCCTTTCCAGCGGTTGCAGCCTCGAACTTCGTATGGGGGTGCCACGTTTCTGGTTGGGGTTGATGGATAGCAACGACGCCGGTCGCGCCGACTGGGATGACATCAAGACCTTCGTCGCCGCCGCCCAGGCCGGGAGCTTTGGGGGCGCCGCCCGGCGTCTGCGAACCACCCAACCGACGATCACCCGGCGGATCGACGACCTGGAGACTCGTCTCGGGGTGCGCCTGTTTGATCGGGGCCTCAGGGGCGTGAACCTGACCCGCGCAGGCGAGCGCATCTATGACCGCGCCCTCTCCATGCAGCATGCGGCCTTGGAGATTGAAGGCTTAGCGCTGCAGGCTGATCGTCAGGAGACCGGAGAGGTCACCATTGCGGCTCCCGAAGGGGTGGGGGGGTTCCTGATCGGGGATAAGGTTTCTGAGTTCATGCGGGAGTGCCCCGGTATCCGGTTGGCGCTGGATTGCGGATTCTATCCGGAAGACCCCGTGGACAACCACCTGGACCTGTCGATCCAGTTCAACAGGCCAGCTGACGCGCCCGAACTTGTCGTGACCGAATTGGCGACGCTTCATTACGTCCTGTTGGCGTCCCAGGATTACATCGACACCTATGGTGCGCCCACCAAACTGACAGCCGCCGTGGGTCACCGATACATTGCCCACGCTGCTCAGGTCAGTACCCGGACACAGTGGCATGACAAGACCAGCGCCTTCATCGAGCTCACCTCACCGACCCTCGTGGTGAATTCCTCCACGGCCATGCTGCAGGCCATTCGATCAGGCGGCGGAATCGGGCCGGTACCGACCGCGATCCTGCCGATGGTGCCCGATCTGGTGATGCTGGAGATTCCCCCCCTGGCAACCGGGACACTCTGGCTCTGCCACCACCGTGACGCCCTGAGATCCCTCCAAGTGGCCCGGGTCGCCGAGTGGCTGATTTCCATCTTCGATGCCCGGGAGCGCCCCTGGTATCGTCGAGATTTTGTTCATCCGGCCAGCTTCGAAACCTGGTCTTGGCCGAAGACCGCCACGGGCTCCTAGACCCTGGTCGGGACATCAACCGGTATCCGCTTGAAGCGGTCACGCTCAAGTGAGACGGGCTGTCGCGGTTTGGCACGGGTCAACGACATGCCTCGACAAAGCCGGGAGGCGTGGTGAACAATGATCACCTGACTGTCGGAGCGACGGGCGCGGTCTTGATGCGTGTCGTCCTGCGAAGCGGGGAGTGCTGTTCATGCCTTGGCCGTCCTTGGGGGTCGCCCGCCGTCGCGGATACCATGTCGGCAACCTGCGCGCCCTGTTGCTCGACGAGGCGCGGGTCCTGCTGGAGACCGGCGGCTTGGGGAAGCTGAACCTGCGGGCCCTGGCCGCCCGCGCTGGGATCGCACCGGGCTCTGTCTACCATCACTATGCCTCCAAACAGGATCTGCTGGCCGGTCTGGCGGCGGAGGGGTTTGGTGAGTTCGAGGCAGCGTTGCGGGCCGCCGCAGCCACCGCTGATGCGACGCCTATCCGCGCCGCTGCCCTGGCCTATTTCGGGTTCGCTCGGGCCCAACCCGCCCTCTACGGGCTGATGTTCGACCCCAAGGTTCTGGCCCATCCCGAGGTGGCCCTGGCGCGTGATCAGGCCTTTGCCGTTCTCAAGGCCACCATTGCCGGGTCGCCGACTCAACAGGATCGCGATGGCGACATGATCCAGAAGGTGGCCCTGGCCGTCTGGGCCTGCGGTCACGGCGCAGCCTCGATGATGCTGGCCGACCCGACCGAGGAGTCCTCACGATTGATGGAGGATGTCATTCAAGGTCTTGAAGCGCTCTTCCGGCGTCGGTGAAGCGTTGCCTCGGTGACACCTGCTGGGGCATGGGCGTGCGCCAAACCCTGCAGACTGGTCCAATCGTTGCGCCCTGGTTGCGGATTGCGGAATCGCCGTCTACACATGACGTCGTTCCGCGAGCGCCCTCGCGGGTATTCGACCTGAGACGATGATCCATCTGTTTGACCAGATGCCGTGCGGCAATGAGCTCTATCGAGCTCCGACGCCGCTTGCCTGCCTCTCGCCAGACCCATCGACCGCCTCAGAAATCGAAGCCCGCCATGTCCCCCGCCATCTCCGTCAAGAACCTCTCCAAGGCCTACCGCTACGCTAGGCGGAGGGGCGGATTCTTTGAGGCCTTTTCCCCCGAACATGTGACGATCGAGGCCGTCGCCGGCGTCGATTTTGAGATTGGGGTGGGGGAGCGGGTGGCCATCATCGGCCCCAATGGCGCAGGCAAGTCCACCACCCTGAAGATGCTGTCGGGCATCCTGGAGCCGTCAGCCGGCGAGGCCAGCGTGCTGGGCCTTACGCCTTGGAAACAGCGCAAGGCCTTGGCCTACAAGATCGGCGTGGTGTTTGGTCAACGCTCCCAGCTCTGGGGCGAGCTTCCGGCCCGCGAGAGCTTTAACCTGCTGCGCCACATCTACGACCAGGAGGCTGGCCCCTTCGCCAGGCGGCTGGGGGACCTGACGGAACGCTTTGGCCTGGCTGATCTGTTGGACCAGCCGGTGCATCGGATGTCGCTGGGGCAGCGGATGAGGTGCGAGATCACCGCCAGTCTGCTGCACGGCCCCAGCCTGTTGTTTCTGGACGAGCCCACAATTGGCCTGGATGTCACCGCCAAGGCCGCGATCCGCGACTTCATCCGCGAGCATGCCCGTGACCACGGCCAGACCGTGCTGCTCACCAGCCACGATACACGCGACATTGAACTGGTCTGCGACCGGGTCATCGTCGTCAACCAGGGGCGGATCGTGGTGGATCAGCCCACCGACCAATTGCGTCGCCGGTTCTTGGGCCGAAAGATCATCACCTTCCAGTCGGCGGGGCATGGGGTGTCCTTGGACCTGCCCGGTGTCACGCGCCGACCCTCGGAGGCCCATGCCACCATACTGGAGGTCGATACCCGCCTGACCCGTGTGGAGCAGGTCATTGCCGCAGCCCTGGCGGATGGCGGCATCGAAGACGTCACCATCGAAGATCCGCCCATGGAGGAGGTGATCGCCGACATCTATGCCTCGACCCATGCGACGTGACCTGACCGCAGCGGTCGTCGCCCTGAGAATCGGGGTTAGCCAGGGCCTGTCGGGCTGGACGGTGCTGGCAGGGCGCTGCCTGTTCTATCTCCTGATCATGACCGTGTTGTCGGCCCTGTGGGACAAGGTGGCCGCCGAGCGGGTGGCCGGTGCCATTCCTCTGCCGGCCGGGGATCTGGTGCTCTATGTTCTGGTGACCGAGTGGATCACCCTGGCCTTGCCGGCCGTTCACCTGAGGTTCGAGGACGACATCCGGTCCGGCGGGCTGGAACCCCATCTGCTGCGACCCAAGGCCTATCTGCTGCAAAGCCTGGCCCAAAGCCTGGGGGGGACGCTGGTGCGTCTCGCGGCCCTGGGCGTGACTGCCTTGGCCTGGCTGGCGGCGACCGGCCGCCCGGGCCTGGAGGCTGCGGCCTATCTCTATCTGGCGGTGCTGGGCGTTCTGGCGGTCACGGTAGGCATGCTGCTCTATGCGGTGGCTGGGCTCTGCGCCTTCTGGGCCCGGCGGATCCTGCCCTTTCAACTGGTGATCCAGAAGCTGATGTTCCTGTTGGGGGGACTGTTTGCCCCCATCAGCCTCTATCCGGACTGGCTGCGAAAGTTTGGGGAAGCAACCCCCTTCGCCGCGCACCTCTATTGGGCCGGCGTCCAGGCGTTGCAGCCCTCGGGGACCCTGTTCCTGCGGGCGGTGGCCTGGCAGGGGCTGTGGATTTTGCTGCTGAGTCTGCTCTGCGTCGCCCTGTGGCGGGCGGGCCTGGCCAAGGTGTTGCGGGAGGGCGGGGTATGATCCGAGCCCTGAGACTCTATGCCGTCCAGTCAGCCGCAGCGATCCGCACCTCCTTTGCGGACCGGGCCAACTTCGCCATCCAGGTCGGCGGCATGCTGTTGAACGACGTCTTCTTCCTGACGTTGTGGGTTCTGTTCTTCGCGGGGTTCCGTTCGATCGGCGGCTGGACCCTGCCCGACATGGCCCTGCTGTTTGGGTTGACCATGTCGGTGGTGGG
>JANPAO010000174.1:0-1892 GCA_031429955.1 Phenylobacterium sp.
GCTCGGGTTGCTGGTGACCAAATGCTGGATCAGTCGCCTTGCGATGAAGGGTCCGACATTGGGGTGGTTAAAGATCGTATCCAGGGCGATCCTCAGATCTTCACTCGGGTCGGCGGTGGTGGTGGCCGGGATCGTCACGCCCAGAAAGGACTTGGCCGATATCGAGTGGAAGGCGGCGTAGAAGATCATCGGCTGGACGCTGGCATTGGCGTCACGATTGCCGCCGAAGAAGGTGGAGTTTGACGGCGTCGGCGAATACCAGCTCATCCCTGTGAACACCTTGGCCAGGTTGGAGATATCATCCTGGGTGTAGCTCGGGATCGGGTTTCCACCGCCATCAAGCTGGTTAGAGCCGTCCAGGTTCAGCCTGTAGACCCCCAGGGACATCAACTGCATCACCTCGCGGGCATAGTTCTCGTCGGGATGGCGACCGGTGGCGTTGTCTTCCTTCTGATTTGCCAGGCTGGTGAGGTAGATGCCCATCATCGGATGGAGGGTCACGCTCTGCAGCAGGTTGCGGTAGTTGCCAAAGCTGTTGGCACCTAGCATGTCGTAGTAGGCCGCTGCGCCGCGCGGATCGACATTGGGGTCGCCGAGTGAGATGACGAAAATCTCTGACAGCGCCAGCTTGACCCTCTGGCGCAACTGATCCTGCCCCGTCGCAGCCTGGAGCCAGAAACTCTCATAGAACTGATTGGCGCTGAGGGTTGCGGTCGGTGTGGTGGTGCGAAGCTGCACCAGCCGGTTGTCCACATAGGCCTGGTGGGAGCCGCTGGGGGCCAAGGCCATCTGCTGGGTCAGCCAGGTGGCGTAGCCCTGCGACTTCAGGGTGGAGAGGTCGGTTTCGGTTGTTCCAAAGGTGGCTTGGGTCAGAAAGCGCCCGGCCTCGGCATCTGTCGGAGCGACAACAGCGGCGGGTGTCGGAGTGGGGCTGGATGTGCCACCACCACCGCCCCCGCCGCCACACGCGCTGAGTAGCAGGGCTAGGGCGGCGCAAAGTGCCTTGGCATTCCCCCGAAGACCGCCTGCCATGTAACGACCCGCCCTGAAATCAAGACCTCGACCGTCTCACATCAAGATCGATCCGACTAGGGGGTTTGCCGATGCCCTGATCCTCCACCGGATCGTGTCCCTGACGTGATGTAACTGAGGGTGGGTGCTGTCAGTCCAAGGTCAACTCGTCTCCGGTTGGGCGTAATTTGCCCAACCCCGAACTGGCCCTAGCCCATGACGGCGCGCCACTCAGCCAGGGCGGCAGCGCGTCGTTCGCGGTACAGGTCTCTGCTGATGAGGTGGCGTTCCTGATTGAAGTGGTTGTGGACTGTGCCGTGTGCGGCCACGAATTTCTGAAGGGTCCTCATTCTTCGGAACCGCTTCATCACCCGTTCTCGTCGTCGGAAGGGCAGGTGGGAACTTTCGGCCCGATTGTTGAGCCGACGGCCGGTCACCTGCAGATCGGCACCGCCGATTTCCTTCACGACCGTGCCGTTTGAGCGCAGGCGGTCGGTGACGATGGCGCGGGTGCGGCCATGGCGTTTCATCATCTTCTTGATGAATTTCAACGCCGCAGCCTTGTCCCGCGTCATGGTGACAAAGGATTCCAGGACCTCACCCTCATGATCACCGGCCCGCCAGAGGTAGCGCATCTGGCGGTGGGGGCAGTCAAGCGGAGGCTCGTCTCCAGCAAACTCAGCTGATGTTGGTCCTCGACGAAGGGAGCGCTCGGACGCACGCCGTCACTGCGACCGCGGCTCCGGCCAGATGGCCTCGTCGGTGTCAGGTTCGAACTCGACGAGACCTGGCTCGAACGCGCCGCGTGGCGTCCGCAGTCCTCGGCTAAGGGCAATGTCCTCGCGAACGAATAGCCCATTGCTGTTTTCAATGAACAGCCG
>JANPAO010000175.1:0-2956 GCA_031429955.1 Phenylobacterium sp.
CCAGTGGTGCGAGATCATGGACGCCACCGACATCTGTTTCGCCCCGATCCTGGACATGGATGAGGCCCCCAAGCACCCCCACAATGTCGCCCGTCAGACCTTCGTCGAGGTGGCCGGCGTCATCCAGCCCGCTCCAGCGCCGCGCTTCTCGGGCACGCCGGGCGCGATCCAGCGCCCGCCACCTGGCGTCGGTGCCCACGACCGAGAGGCGCTCACCGACTGGGGGTTCTCAAACGATGAGATCGAGGCCCTGACCGCCGATGGGGTGATGAACGGCTGATGCGCCTGCTCGGTTAAGACGCCGGCGCGGTCATCACCTTGAGGTCTTTCACCACGGCCTTCTGGGCGGCGTGATCGGCCGGCGGCAACGGGATCAGGCCCCGCGACTGCAGATAGCCACCCTTGCCGGTGGCCGCATCGGCGACGAAGCCGTCGAGGTATTCCCTCAGCCCCGGCGTCACCCCGACGCTGCTCTTCTTCACATAGAGGAACAGCGAGCGCGACAGGGGATAGGAGCCGTCGGAGATAGTGGCGAAGCTCGGTGCGACCCCCTCGATCTTGGCAGCCTTCACCTTGTCCATGTTGTTTTCCAGGAACGAGTAGCCAAACACCCCGATAGAGTGCGGCGTCTTCTCCAGGGTCTGGACGATAGCGTTGTCATTCTCACCGGAGTCGACCCAGAGTCCGTCAGACCGGACCGTGTGGGACCGGGCCTTGAAGGCATCTTCGTCGGAGGCTTTCAGGGCCGCCAGGATCTTCCCGGCGCCCTTTTCCATAGCCAGCTCGGCAAAGGCGTCGCGGGTGCCGGAGGTGGGCGGCGGCCCATAGACTAAGATCGCCTCCTGTGGCAGGGCGGGGTCCACGGCGTTCCAGGTCTTGGCGGAATTCTTTGCAAAGCCGGTTCCTGCGGGAAGTTCAGCAGCCAAGCCCTTGTAGAGTTGCTCGCGGTGAAGGTCGTAGGCCGGGCCGCCCTTGGCATTGGCCACGACGATGCCGTCATAGCCGATCTTGATCTCTACGATGTCGGTGACGCCAGCCGCCGCGCACTTGGCGAATTCCGAGGCCTTCATCTGCCGGGAGGCTGTGGCAATATCGGGATAGCTTGAGCCGGCCCCGCCGCAGAACAGCTTGATGCCGCCGCCAGTGCCGAGGGACTCGATGCGCGCGGCCTTCCCGCCGGTCGTCCGCGCCACATTCTCGGCCACCCGTGTGGCGAAGGGGAAGACAGTTGAGGACCCGGCCGCCCAGACCTGGGCGCGATTGCCGCCGCCACCGTTGCTGGTGTTGGAGGGCTTTGCGTCCCCCCCTTGGCCGCAGGCGCTAAGGACAAGGGCCGCGCTGGCGGCGAGGTAAACTGCGGTCTTCATGAGAGCGGTCCTCAGGTCAGGTCCAAGGCTGCCCGCCAGCCTTGATCGGAGCCCCAGCTACCATCTGTGTCGCGACCTTGCGAGATCGAAAACGGGCCGATGAACCACCGCCACCGATGGAGTTCAGTCACCGTTCAGGTGCCGGCGCTCAAGGTGTCACCAGGTTGGTCACCGCCCATTTCCGTCCCTCGTGCGGTGACCGGCTCCGATGGTCCGACACGCCCATCGACGGCGCGCCATCCCTCCCGGTGGCGCGCCGCTTGGCGCGGCGGCGGCGCTGAGATCGCAGCTTGCCTAATGCGGCGGTCTTGATCACCTTCGCGCCAATGTCGCTCCAGGACCTGATCCAACGCATCCGAGACATCGACTGGGACCCCCTCCATTGGCTGGGGCGCACCTTGGCGATCAATGGCAAGGCCCTGTCACGGCTCTGGGGCCGCGATGTGATGCTCTATGTCGGCGGAGTCTCCTTCTTCGTGCTGCTGGCGATCTTCCCGGGCCTGGCGATCCTGGTGGGGGTCTACAGCTTTCTCTCCGATGCCAGCCAGGCCGCCCAGCAAGCCGAACTCCTGGCCCGGCTGATGCCGCCCGGCGCACGGGGTCTGTTCGAGGGCGAACTCACTCGCCTGGCCCACGCGCCGCTGGAGGCGGTCTCGGCCCAAAGCCTGGTGGCCCTCTTCATCGGCTCCTACGCGTCACATCGGGGGTTCAAGGCCCTGCTGGCGGGTCTCTCCTTCATCCACGAGGATGAGACACCTCGGGGCTTCCTCGGCTTCAACATCATGGCCCTGCTGGTGCTGATCGCCGCCTTTGTCCTGCTGGGTTTTTTGTCGGCGGTGTTCTTCTATCTGCGGTTTATCTCCGCTGCCTTTGATCTCAAGCCCTTGGCCGGCGCGCCCTGGCTGTTCAGTGAGTGGACCTGGGGCAGTTTCGGCATCACCCTGGCCATGAGCCTGATCTATCGCTTTGCCATGTCCAGCCGCCCAGTGGCCTGGAAGGCCTCGATCACCGGCGGCGCGGCGGCGGCCGTGCTCTGCATGTTCATGTCCTGGGCCAGCGCATTCTATGTCGAGCAGATCGCCCATCTGGGGGCCACCTACGGTTCGGTGGCCGCCGTGGTGGTGTTTCTGATCTGGCTCTCCTGGACCGTGAATGCCATCTTCTTCGGCGGTGCCCTGGCTACTGAGATCGAACTGGCCATGGAGGAAGGATCGACTAAGCCGGCTTCCGCACCCTGAAACTCAACACACCGTCCGCCTCGCTGACCTCCAGCACCTCGCAACCCGCCTCGGCGGCGAAGTGTGGCACGTCGATCCGCGCCAGGGGGTCGTCGGCCAGCATCCGGATCACCGCGCCCCCTGCCGCTGCCTCAATCGCCCGCCGCAGCCGCAGGGTCGGAACCGGGCAGCGATGCCCCCGGGCGTCGACAAGAATCTCTGGGGTCATGGGCGGCCGCTACTTCCGTGCCGCCAGGATGTCGTCCAGCCTGGCCGGCGTATCGGCCACCCGCTCGAACCGCGGGTAGCGCAGGCCGCCGTCATAGGCGACCGACACGGTGCGATATCGCTCGCCGGACTTCACCAGCAACT
>JANPAO010000176.1:0-5689 GCA_031429955.1 Phenylobacterium sp.
GGCGGAGCGACACAGCGCTGCCGTTCGCGATCCTGACGCCCAACCCCTCACATCCGACGAGATGGACCGCCTGCCGCGCCGTCCCCAGGTTCGGGTGATCCGTCGCGCCCTGGGGCTCTCGCAGGAAGACTTCGCGGTGCGCTTTCAGATCCCGCTCGGCACGCTGCGCGACTGGGAACAGGGTCGCAAAGACCCAGACGCGGCGGCGCGCGCCTACCTGATCGTGATTGGGCGCAACCCTGCGGCGGTCAGCGAAGCCCTTGACCCCACCCCGTGACAGCGCGCGCGATGCCCTCAGCTACCCGCCGACGGCGCTGCCGGTCACCCGGTCGCCACGCTCTGGGGCCGGCGAGGCGAAAGTCGAAGGTGGGTTGAGGAATTAGATTTACGCAATTTATATCACGTAATCGTAATGGAACTTCGGCTGCTACCTGGTTCTCCTGGCCGTCTACGAACTCTACCGCCGCGCCGTAGCCAGCCCGGTGCCCCAAGCCCGCACGGCCATGGCGGCGGGCCTGATGACGCTCACCCTGCTGATGGCCTGCGGCATCGTCGGCGCGACCCTGATGATGTGGATGCCGCCGTTGAGGGCCTCGGGGCTGTTTGGGCAAGGGGCGATGTCGTTTGGATGAAGTCGGGCGGTGCCCAAGGCACCGTTTTCAAAAATGTGGTATGAAGCCGCCACCTACCTGTTTCAGAGGACCACTGCTGGCGCGGGACGATGCAGCTAGTAGTACGACAAGACTTCTTCGGATGGTGGAAGCAGCATCCACCTCCGGCTGAAGGCCGTCGAGGATGTAAGGAGGGTGGTCATGCATGCCGACATCGCAGCCCGACGTGAGGCGCTGAGCGCGCTCTGCCGCCGCTTCGGCGTGGCTCGACTCGAGATATTTGGCTCGGCGGCGGCTGGCGATGACTTTGATCCGGCTCGGAGCGACGCCGATTTCCTGGTTGAGTTCAGGCCCGACAGCAACCTGTCACCGCTTGGCCAGTTCTTCGGACTGGCGAAGGCTATGGAAAGCCTCCTCGGTCGCCCGGTCGATCTGGTAGAGCGCGGCGCGGTGCGAAATCCGTTCGTGCTGGCCTCCATCGAGCGGGCTCGCGAGTTGGTCTATGCGGCGTGATGTCCGGGCCTATCTCTGGGATGTTCAGAGTGCCGCCGAAGCGATTGAACGCTTCGTCGCCGGCCTAGACGCGCAGACCTATGCCGACTCCGAAGTCGTTCATTCCGCCGTGGAACGAAAATTCGAAATCATTGGCGAAGCCCTTGGTCAGCTTCTGAGAGTGGACCCTGATCTGGCGCTACGCATACCGGACATCCGGGACATTGTAGCCTTCCGGAACTTGCTGATCCACGGCTATGCCGTGGTTGAACACCCCCGCGTCCTCCGTATTGTTCAAGCCTCCCTTCCAGGCTTGCATGCCACCGTCGGCACCCTGCTCGCCGAGTTGGGTCCCTGCTAGAGCGTGACAGCTTCAAGTGGATGCCGGTTGAAGCGCCTGCCACGCTCTAAACATTTGAAATGAGACCCTTCTTGCCGTTTCAGATGAACCCGTCTGAAACGGTCAGGGTCTAGTCGGAGCCGACCACGGCAAAACACTCGGTCCCCGCACCCTCTCCGGGGTTGTCGGGGCGCAGGTTAGGCTCCACGCGCAGTGGTGAGCGGCAGGTCGTGATGGGGTCTAGGATGAGGTAGGGAGGCGCATAGGTCGGGCACCTCATGTTCAATCTGCGCGGAGAGATCGCCACTCCCTAGGCGCGAGGGATGGCGTACCCTGGCTCAGGCCCTGCGACACCGCTTACGCCTCTCCGCTGAAGCACGCTGGTGGGCCCGGTAGGACTCGAACCTACAACCAGACCGTTATGAGCGGTCGGCTCTAACCATTGAGCTACAGGCCCTGCAGCGGGGTGGGGGTTACCACGGGCTGCACGCGCCATAAAGCCGCCGTTCATGTGAGATTTGAGATGAAGGAACCGCGGTCACCTCTCGCCGTTCTGTCATGGGGTGACTACAGTGACCTTCACGTCCCACAGGGAGACATCCATGAACACTCTTGTCCGCGCCGGCGCCCTCAGCCTGGTTCTGGCCGCCACCGTCGCCACCACCGCCGCCCTGGCCCAGGTGGCCGCGCCCGCTGCCGACACCCTGTTCCGGGCCACCACGCTGAACCTCTCGGCCTTTGGTGAGGCGCGCGCCGTGCCCGACATGGCCACCATCAATCTGGGGGTCAATACCGAGGCACCGACCGCCGCTGGCGCCATGGCCACCAACAGCGTCCAGATGAACAAGATCTTCGCCGCCCTGCGCCGCGCCGGCATCGCCGACAAGGACATTCAGACCACCGGCCTGAACCTCAGCGCGCAATATGACTATGTTCAGAACGAGCCACCCAAGCTGCGGGGCTATCAGGCCAGCAACCAGGTGACCGTCGCCGTGCGCGACCTGTCGCGGGTGGGTGCGGCCCTGGACGCCACAGTGACCGCCGGCGCCAATCAGGTGAACGGCATCTCCTTTGGCCTCGCCGATCCGGCCGCCGCCGAAAACCAGGCCCGGGAAGCTGCCGTCAAGGCGCTGAACGACAAGGCCAATCTCTATGCCCGGGCCACCGGCTACCGCGTCGGTCGTCTGGTGACCCTCAGCGAGGGCGGCGGCTACACCCCGGTCTCCCCCATGCCGATGATGGCCATGGCTCGGATGGACAAGGCCGAGTCCACCCCCATCGCCGCCGGCGAGATGCGGGTCCGCGTGGACGTCTCAGCGATGTTTGAGCTGACGCGGTAGACCGACAACACCGGGCGGCGGAGCTACTTGCTCAGCCCCGCCGCTCGGAAGGCCGCCGCCAGCTTGTCGGCGATGACCACGCCGGGCGGGGTGTTGGGACCCTCCATGGCTGCGGCATAGACCAGGTCGTCGCGGGTATCGATCCCGCCGGAGGCCCAGCCCACGGTGCGTGCGCCGTCCGGGCTGCTGGCGCAACTAGCGCGGGTTTCGGCACCGGTCGGGGCGGTGAGGCGCAGTAGGCTCTCCACAGTGCGGCTGGCTCCCTGGCAATCGGGCAAGGCCCGGCCGCAGGTCAAATTGGACCCAAACCTGTAGAGCAGGTTGCCAGAGCCCCCGGCCCCCACCATCACACAGGTACCGGGATCGCCCACCCGCTCGCCGATGGCCGCCTCAAGGGCGCGGTCGTCCAGGCCCGAGCGCGCGCCGGGCGAACAGGCCGCCAAGCCTGCCAACAAAGCCAGGGCACAGGCCGTCTGCTTGAAAAACTTGGGGTCGTTCACGATCATCACCGTCGATGAAAACAAGGCCGGCCAGCTTGGCCAGCCCCGATCCTAGGTGACGGCACCGGCCTTGTCGCCCCTGGCACCCGCATGCCACGTGCACTCAGCTGCGTCGCTGAAGGCGGCCGTGGACGGAGGTTCAAAGTCGGAAGGCGTCCCGGATAATCAGGGCCACCTCTTCGGGGGTGCGGGCGACGGTGTCGATCTCCAGGTCATAGGCCTGCCCCTGGTGAACCCGGGCAAACTGCCACCGCGCCAGGCCGATCTCGCGGTCCCCCCGATCCCGCTCCCGGGCCTCCAGAACCTCAAGGGGCGCATGGAGCCCGACAAAGCGAACCTCAGAGCCCGCCAGCACGGCGCGATAGTCGTCCGCCTCGACCGACTGCAGCATCACGTCATCGACGATCATGCGGTTGCCCTCCAGAGCCATGGCACCGATCGCCCGGCGCATGCCTCGCAGGGCGCGGGTCATCACTGGTCCCGTCCGGATGTCGACCGAGGGTTTGCCGCCGTCATCGTGGGTCTCAAACACCATCCCGTCGGGATGCCCGAACATCGTCTGCGGCATCATGTCCAGAAAGGCGTCCATGGCCACGTGCAGGAAGGGCTCGGCGGTGATCGCCTGCAGCGCCCGGGCCGTGGAGCTTTTCCCCACGCTACCAGTCCCGTTTAGGATGATTACCTGTACCATCGGCCCTCCCAGGCACCATCGCCGCTTGCCGTGCCCAATTGGCCGACGATAGTGTGCTGGGCAAGCGCCAGTCCCGCCAGAAGGGTCAAACACAGCCCCACAGCCAGATGGGGCAGGTGCACCGGGGGGAAGCTCGATGACCACCGATTCAGAGGCCACACCGCCGAGCGGCATGCCCGCGCGCCCGGCCTTCACAACCAAGCTGGCCTATGGCATCGGGGCGGGGGTATTTGGGGTTAAGGACAACGGCTTCGCCTACTTCCTGCTGCTGTTCTACAGCCAGGTGATCGGTCTGGACGCCCGGCTGGTGGGGCTGGCCTTGACGGTGGCCCTGGTGATGGATGCCCTGATCGACCCGATCATCGGCTACTGGTCGGACAATCTCAGGTCCAAGTGGGGTCGCCGCCATCCGTTCATGTACGCCGCCGCCGTGCCGCTCAGTTGCCTCTACTATTTCCTGTGGAGCCCGCCGGTCGGTTGGTCCGACGCTGCGCTCTTCTGGTACCTGCTGGTCTTTGCGGTGATGATCCGCATGTGCGTCTCGATCTATGAGATTCCCAGCACAGCCCTCGCGCCGGAGCTTACCCAGGATTACAACGAGCGCAGCTCCCTGCTCTCCTTCCGCTCCTTCTTCGGCTGGACCGTGGGCAATGCCATGTCGGTGCTGATGTTTGCGGTGCTGTTCCCGCTGTTCGTCACCAGCCAGATCCCCAACGGGCAATTTAACCGCGACGCCTATAAGGTCTTTGGCCTGATCGGCGCCGTGGTGATCTTCATCGGCATCATGGCTTCCTCGCTGGGCACCCACTCCCAGATCGCCAACCTGCGGGTCGCACCCCCCAGGCGCCAGCTCAGCGTCCTGATGATCTTCAAGGAAATCCTGGAGACCCTCTCCAACAAGTCCTTCATCGCCCTCTTCGCCTCGGCGGCCTTCGGCTCCATCGCCTCGGGGCTCTCGGCCTCGCTCAGCTTCTATTTCTTCAACTACTTCTGGGGCTTCACCTCCCAGCAGAGCGGCTTTGTGACCATGGGGGTGTTTGTCTCGGCGATCATCGGCGCGGTCCTGGCCCCCATCGTCAGCCGCACCATCGGCAAGAAGCGCGGGGCCATCATCATCGGCCTGATCGCCTTCCTGGGCTCGCCGGTGCCTATCGTTCTGCGGCTGACCGGCATCCTGCCCGACGATGGAAGCTCCTTCGCCTTCTGGTTTGTTCTGTTCGCCACCATGATCGATGTGGGCCTGATCATCTGTTTCCAGATCCTCTCAGCCTCGATGATGGCCGATCTGGTGGAGCAGTCGGAGCTGAAGACCGGGCGGCGCTCGGAGGGGGTGTTCTTCGCCGCCATCGCCTTCATCCGCCAGATGGTCAACGGCCTTGGCCTGATCACCGCCACCATGGTTCTGACCTTCGCGGGCCTCAAGGCCGGTGCCGATCCGTCCCAGGTGCCGGCTGACGCGGTCTGGAGACTGGGGGCCTATTATGTGCCCACCATCCTGGCCCTGTGGATGACCAGCATCGCCATCATGAGCGCCTATACCATCAACCGCGCCCGCCACGAAGAGAACCTCCAGGCCCTGGCTGCCACGCGGGCGGCGGAATAGCTCGGCGCTAGCTCAACGCCGCATTGAGGAAGGCCGTCATGTCGGCCAGGACCGGTGCCCGACCCCGGAACGGTCGCGATAGGGCCAGGACCATCCCAGCGTGGTCGACGCC
>JANPAO010000177.1:0-2121 GCA_031429955.1 Phenylobacterium sp.
TGGTGAACTACTCACCCCTGAAGGTGGCCGAGGTGTTCATGGAGTTGGAGGCCCTGGCGCCGGGTCGCATCGACCTGGGGGTCGGGCGGGCCCTGGGGACCGATCAGCGGACTGGCGGGGCCCTGCGCAGCGCGGGGTCGGAGGCCTTTCCGCAGTACTTTGCCCTGGTGTCGGCCTGGCTGCTGGACGCCGCCGGGGTCGAGCCGATCACGGATGCCCACCCGGCCCGGGAGATCCACGCCAATCCGGCGGGACCGTCGCATCCGGATCTCTTCATCCTTTGCACCTCGGAGGAGAGCGCCATATTCGCGGCCCAGGCCGGGGTGGGGATGGTGTTTGCCGAGTTCATCGCCCGCACTGACGGCGGTCCTGCCGTGGCGGCCTACCGGCGCCACTTCCAGCCCTCGGCCTTTCGCACCCAGCCTTGGGCCGGTGTCGCCACTATTGCCTTGGCAGCCGAGACCGCACCAGAGGCCGAACGGCTGGCAGCACCGATGCGGGCTGGTAACCTGGCCACCCTGGACGGCGGGCGGCGGCGCTTTACCTCCATCCCCGAAGCCCAGGGCTTTCTGGCCGAGCATGCCGACGACCCCCGGATGGCGGGCGTCATGGCCCGCGGCATCGTCGGCGACGCGGCGACCGTGCGAGCTCGACTGGACGCCAAGGCCCGCGACACCGGCGCCGACGAGGTGTTTGTCATGGCGGTGGGGCCAGACCTTGCGAGCCGGATCCGGTCCCTGGAGCTGATCAAGCCTCAGTGAGGGTGGGGTTTGGCGTCGGCGAGGCGGGCCTCGATGCGCACCAGGCCATAGACGCTGCGCCAGCCCTTCTTGTCGCCGCTGGAGACCAGCCGCCAGGGGGTTTCCTTGGTGGGCAAGGGTTTGCCATCGACCTGGTCGGCCAGGATCACCACGTCGTCGTGGAAGTCCTTGTCGAGCTCGGCCAGGCTATAGACGGCGGCAAAGCCATCGGCACCGGTCATCACCACATAGGCCCGCAGGGGGTCGCCATGCAGCCGAGGCCCCACCGGCAGACCGCCGGCTCGCAGGACATAGGTAAGGACCGGACCCTCATATGTCTTGACGATGCTCTCCTGGGCCACCTTGACCTGGGCGCGCGGCAGGCCGGCGAGATCGGCCGGGGTCAGGGTCTTGGTGACACCGTCGGGGGCGACCACGCTCAGCGTCTGGGCCTGGATCGACAGGGGGGCCAGGATGAGGGCCAGGGTGAGGACCAGCGCCCTCATTGTCCGAACAATTCCCGGGGCATAGCCCCCACAACCGCCGCCGTCATGCAGGTGGCCAGGAAGCCGGCCAACAGGGCCTTCCAGACCATACCGATGATCTCATTGCGCCGCTCGGGCATCAGGATGCCCATGCCCGAGACGGTGATCCCCACCGAGCCGACATTGGCAAAGCCGCACAGGGCATAGGTCATGATCATCCGGGTCCGCTCGCTCATGTCGCCGGCCGGGATGGCTCCCAACTGGATGAAAGCAATGAACTCGGTCAGCATCAGCTTGACCCCCAGCAGGTAGCCGGCCTGCAGCGACTCATCGGCATGGATCCCCAGCGTCCAGGCCAGGGGCGCAAACACCACCCCCAGGATGCGCTCAATGGTGAGGGGGGCACCCATGACGTCGGGAAAGACCGAGAGCATGCCATTGCCGATGGCCACGAAGGCCACGAAGACGATGAGGATGGCCGAGATGTTCAGCACCACTGACAGTCCGTCCATGGTGCCCTTGGAGATGGCGTCGATGGCGCTGTCATACTTCAGCAGCGAGTTGTAGTCGGCGTAGAAGCCGCCTTGGCCGGGCTTCTCGGGCACCATGATCCGAGCCAGCAGCACCCCGGCGGGGGCTGAGATGATCGAGGCCACCAGGACGTGAGCCGCCGCGTTGGGCAGCACGGCCTTCAGGATGGTGGCATAGGCGACCATGGTGGAACCGGCCACGGTGGCCAGGCCCACGACGATCATCAGGAACAGCTCCGACCGGGTCAGCTTGTCAAGGAAGGCGCGGATGACGATGGGGCTTTCGATCATGCCAAGGAAGATGTTGGCCGCGACGGCGAGGGCAGAGGCGCCCCCCAGGCCCATGGTCTTCTGGAAGATGAAGCC
>JANPAO010000178.1:0-2968 GCA_031429955.1 Phenylobacterium sp.
GCCCTGGATCCCTCCAAGACCATCTGGCAGGAGGTCAGCCAGGGCCTGGACATCCTCACCGTCGGCAAGCGGGAGATCAACACGCGCTCCTATGTGGGCTCCTTCAACTTCAAGGGCGGCGACCAGCAGAAGAAGGTTGGCCTGCTGTCGGGGGGGGAGCGCAACCGCGTCCACCTGGCCAAGACCCACACCACCGGCGGCAATGTCATCCTGCTGGACGAACCCACCAACGACCTGGACATCGAGACCCTGCAGAACCTGGAAGAGGCCCTGGACGAGTTTGCCGGCTGCGCCGTGGTCATCAGCCACGACCGCTGGTTCCTCGACCGCCTCTGCACCCACATCCTGGCCTTCGAGGGCGACAGCCATGTGGAGTGGTTCGAGGGCAACTTCGAAGCCTATGAAGAGGACAAGAAGCGCCGCCTGGGCGCCGACAGCCTGATCCCCCACCGGATCAAGTTCCACAAGTTCACGCGGTAGGGGCGGGTCAGCCGATCTTGGCCCCCAGCATGCTGATGCTGCCCAGGTCGACATGGTCGTTGAACAGGCTCACCGGTTCGCCCGGGGTGCTGGCCCCCAGCACATAGAGCAGGGGCAGGTAGTGCTCATCGACGGCCATCTCCGCCTCCGGACCCAGGCCGGCGGGGTTGATCAGGGCGGTGTGATCGCCCGCCACCAGGCGACCTCGGACCGCCTCATGGAAGTGCTGAGCCCAGTCCAGCGGCTTTGCGTGCTCGGCGCGGACGGCGGCGCGCAGGTTGTGGACCACGTCGCCGGAGCCCAGGATCAGGACGCCCTCGTCGCGCAGGGTCGCCAGTTGCCGCCCAATGTCGTAGTGGGCTGACATGGGCAGGCGAAGGTCCATCGCCAGCTGCACCACCGGGACCTGGGCCTGCGGATACATGTGGGCCAGCACCGACCAGGTCCCGTGATCGAGGCCCCAGTCCTGGTCAAGGCGCACAGGCCGAGGGGCCAGCAGGCTCGCCACGCGGGCCGCCAGGGCGGGATCGCCCGGTGCCGGGTAGCGCATATCAAACAGGGCCTGAGGAAAGCCGCCAAAGTCATGGATGGTCTTGGGGGCGGCCATGGCGGTCACTGCCGTCTCCTCCAGGCCCCAGTGGGCCGAGATCGCCAGGATCGCCTTGGGTGGCGGCAGGCCTGCGGCCACCTGGCGCCAGACCTGCGCCGTCGGTCCGCCGAGGGCATTCATGGGGCTGCCGTGGCCGACAAAGACCACGGGCATCTTGGGGTGCGTGCTCATGCGCTGGATATGGCGTGGTGGACCGCCTCACCCAAGGCGCAGATCGCGAAACCCTAGATGTCGAATTTGACGCCCTGGGCCAGGGGGAGATCGCGGGAATAGTTCACAGTGTTGGTGGCCCGGCGCATATAGGCTTTCCAGCTGTCGGAGCCGGCTTCGCGCCCGCCGCCGGTCTCCTTCTCGCCCCCGAACGCCCCGCCGATCTCTGCGCCGGAGGGGCCGATATTGACGTTGGCGATGCCGCAGTCGGAGCCCACATCGCTGAGGAAGAGCTCGGCCTCACGGACGTCATTGGAGAAGATCGAGGAGGCCAGGCCGGCAGCGGTGGCGTTCTGCAGGGCGATGGCCTGGGTCAGGTCCTGATAGCGCACCACATAGAGGATCGGGGCGAAGGTCTCCCGCAGCATGGGGCCGGTCTGGGCCGGCATCTCCACCAGGGCCGGGCGGACATAGACGCCGGGTCGAGCCAGGCGCTCGCCGCCGTGGACCGTGCCGCCGCAGGCGCGGGCCTCGGCAAGGGCGCCCTGCATGGCGGTGGCGGCGGCCTCATCGATCAGGGGGCCCAGCAGGGTCCCGGCCTCGCGGGGGTCCCCCACCGGCAGGCTGGCATAGACCGCCTTCAGGCGCGCCACCAGCCGGTCGGCCACCTCCTCATGGATGAACAGCCGGCGCAGGCTGGTGCAGCGCTGCCCGGCGGTGCCGACGGCGGAGAAGGCCACGCCCCGCAGCACCAGGTCCATGTCGGCCGAGGGGGTGACGATGGCGGCATTGTTGCCCCCCAGTTCCAGGATCGCGCGGGCAAAGCGGGCGGCCAGCACCGGTGCCACCGCCCGGCCCATGGCCGTTGAGCCGGTGGCCGATAGCACCGCCACCTTCGGATGGGCCGCCAGGGCGGCACCGATCCCAGGACCGCCCTGGATCACCTGGGACAGGTCGTTAGGGGCATCGCCGAACTGGGCGCAGGCTTTCAGGAACAGGGCCTGGACGGCCTGGGCGGTGAGGGGGGTTTTCTCCGACGGCTTCCACACCACCGGATCGCCGCAGACCAGGGCCAGAGCCGCGTTCCAGCACCAGACCGCGACGGGGAAGTTGAAGGCCGAGATGACGCCGCAGACCCCCAGCGGGTGCCAGGTCTCCATCATCCGATGGCCCGGTCGCTCGGTGGCGATGGTCAGGCCGTGGAGCTGGCGCGACAGGCCCACGGCGAAGTCGCAGATGTCGATCATCTCCTGCACCTCGCCGAGGCCCTCGGAGGTGACCTTGCCGGCCTCCAGGGATACCAGACGGCCCAGGTGATCCTTGGCGGCCCGCAGTTCCTGGCCCAGCAACCG
Organism: Phenylobacterium sp.; assembly: GCA_031429955.1. Taxonomy (GTDB): domain Bacteria; phylum Pseudomonadota; class Alphaproteobacteria; order Caulobacterales; family Caulobacteraceae; genus Phenylobacterium. Next base: position 2,593 of record JANPAO010000178.1, read on the forward strand.
CACCAGTTCACCGCGCCGGGGGGCCGGGACCTGACGCCAGGCCAGGAAGGCGGTGTGAGCCCGCTCGACGGTCGCATCGACCTCGGCTGGGGTAGCGGCCCGCAGGCTGGCGACCACCTGGCCATTGTTGGGGGAGCCTACCGGCAGGTCGGGACCCTCCAGGGCGGTCAGGTCGACATTCAAGGCCGCCAGGGTGGCCAGCAGGTCATCGGCAACGGGGGTCAAGGCGAGGCTCCTCAAGCGGCCGCGGCCCGGTCGCCAGGTTGGCGATAGGCCTTGCCGAAGCGATTGGAAAGCACATCGGCCAGGGCGATCTCCTCCTGCCGGACATAGCCCTGCTGGGCAAGACGGCCAGCCGCCAGCAGGTCCAGGACGG
>JANPAO010000179.1:0-8204 GCA_031429955.1 Phenylobacterium sp.
CTGGAACTGACCGGCTACGCGGCTCCACTGAAGATGTGAGTTGATCTGGCCACAGTAGAAAATGCCATGCTCGCCAAGTCTCGCGCCAACGAATCCTTGTCGCCAGGTCAGTTTCGTGACAGGAGAGCATCATCGAACTTCGATTTGGCGCGGCTTGAGATTTCGACCCATCGGTGATGGGCCCCAGAAGTCACCCACCCTCCCCTCATGAGATTTGATTCTGCGGCGGCGCTTTGCCAGCCGAATACACTATTGCTAGGACTAAACGACTATGGCTACCGGTACTGTTAAGTGGTTCAACGCGACCAAGGGCTTCGGTTTCATCGAGCCTGAAAATGGCGGCGGCGACGTGTTCGTCCACATTTCCGCAGTTGAACGCTCCACCCTCGGCTCCATCAATGAGGGCCAAAAGCTCAACTACGAGCTTGAGCGTGACCAGCGCAGCGGCAAGATGTCTGCCGGGCAACTCACAGCGGCTTAAGATGATCTGAGCCCCCGCATCTGCGGGGCTTTGAATGTCCAGACGGGTCGGCTCCACGCCGGCCCGTTTTCGCATTTCGGTCGAGATTTCGACCGTGCAAGGAAAGAACCCCGTCGGGTCGGCTTCGTGCTATGCTGCAGAACGCTCTGTCCAAGAGTCCTGCCGGCGAACCGCCGACCTGCCCGATCCGCGCCTGACATCTTGTCAGGCCCTCGGGGAAGAAAGGCGAATGATGATCAAGTCCTACAAGGTCTCTCCTGTGAGCACCCGCGGTCCCACCATCGAGGATCTGCGCAATGCGGTGGCCAAGGCGGAGGCCGAGGGCGTTTCGCGCGACACCATGTTGCTGCGACTGACCTTCCGCGATGAATCCCTCATAAAGCGCAGCCCCGACGTCGGCCTCGACGAGGTCAGCTTCATTGACGGGCAGATGCGCTTTGTCGGCGTCCGGGTGGCGGTGGGCAATATCCCGCTGAGCATTCTCGACACCGATCCCCAACCTGAGCCCGAGCCCGTTGCGCCCCCAGCCAAGGTCAAGAAGACCCGCGCCAAGGCCAAGCCGAAGGTCAAGGCCCCGGAAGCCACCGCCGCCTGACGTGTTGCCACAGTCCGGCCATGCTCTTGAGGCCTGACGAAGCTCTCGCCGCCGCCATGCTTTCGATCGGATCGCCTCATGCGCCTGATAGCCCTTTCCCTGATGGTTCTCACGATGGGCAGTTCAGCAAGGGCTGAGGTCTTGTCCACGGTCGCCAGTGTCCAGGTACAGATTGGGCCGGAGCTCCAGGCCAAGGCCGCGCGCGACCTGGGCGAGCGCGACATTGCCCGCCTGGCCGCGACCTTGAAGGGCGATGTGCAGCGGGAGCTGGAACGCACGGGCGTTCTCGCCGGCGGACGCCTGGAATTGGTGCTGACGGATGTCAGGCCCAGTCGCCCCACCCTGCAGCAGTTGAGCAATCGCCCGGGTCTCTCCCACGAAAGCTTTGGCATCGGGGGAGCAACCCTGGAGGGCCAGGCCATTTCCGTGGCAGGCGACGTTACCCCCATTCACTTCCGGTGGTACGCCGACGACATCGAGGACGCGCCCCGCAAGGCCACCTGGACAGACGCCTATGCCGCGTTCGACAGATTTGCCTATCGCTTTGGCCGCGGCGAATCCTACGCGACGCGATAGGCATTCAGACGCAATAACAGCGCGTGACGCCTTGCCTCATGCGGGTTGTCGCGGTCTGATCCAGGGTAGGCGTGCCTCCGCCGATCAGGACTCCGATATGCCCGACACCGCGCCGCGCCCCATTGACCGTCTGCTCTCCATTATGGCGCGCCTGCGAGACCCGGTCTCCGGCTGCGCCTGGGATCTGGAGCAGACCTTCGCCACCATTGCCCCCTATACGGTGGAGGAGGCCTATGAGGTTGCTGACGCTATCGAGCGGAACGATCTCAAGGATTTGCGCGACGAGTTGGGCGACCTGCTTCTGCAGGTCGTGTTCCACGCCCAGATGGCCGACGAGCAAAAGGCCTTCAGCTTCGACGATGTGGCCAACGCAATCTGCGACAAGATGGTGCGGCGTCATCCCCATGTGTTCGGGGACGAAGCCGAACGCTCGAGTGCCCAACAGAGCCAAGCCTGGGAGGTGATCAAGGCCCAGGAAAGGGCGGCGAAAGGTGTCGGCGGCGGCGTTCTCGCCGATGTCCCAGCCGGACTGCCGGGTTTGACCCGCGCGGTGAAGCTGTCCAAGCGCGCCGCCAATGTCGGCTTCGTCTGGCCCTCGATCGACAAGGTTCTCGAGAAGCTGGACGAGGAGGTTGCCGAGCTCCGGGCCGAGATCGCCGCCCAGGACCTGGACAAGGCGCGGGGCGAATTGGGGGACGTGCTGTTCGTCGTGGCCAATATTGCCCGCAGCCTCGACATCGACCCTGAGGACGCTCTGCGTGCCACCAATGCGAAGTTCTCCCGGCGCTTTGGGTTCATCGAGGCCGCGCTCCTGGCGCTAGGTCGCACCCCAGAACAGTCAGATCTCGCCGAGATGGATGCGCTTTGGGATGCCGCCAAGGCCGCTGAGAAATCAGTACCCTCCTGACGGGGTCACGCCGCCGCCAGCATAGCCAGGGCCCAGAGCACTGGGCTCCATAGCAGCGGCCAGATGATCGCGTCTGAGTGCCGATGAAAGGCCAGCCAAGCCAGGCCCGGAAAGATCATTAGGGCGATCGGGAGCGTGCCGCCGGCAAACACCAGGATCGTCTCGCGGTGATCGGGGAACTCCGTCGGCGCGACCCTGGAGATCGCCACCCACGCCCCGATAAAGGCCAGGGCGACTTCCAGACAACACATGACGATGAGTAGCCGGGGTGGGCGGCGGGATCCGGGCTCGATTGGGAAGTAGTCCAGGTCTTGCCTCCCGCCTTATGCCCTCAAATGGGCCCGTGGAAAGAGTTGCTCAAACTGCCCTAGGGCCTGGGCGCTGAGCTTCACGGCCAACCTGGTCCCGCCATCGTCTTCTGTCGCCCGCTGCATCACCCGACCATTGCGATAGAGCCAGGCGACGGCAGCCCCTTGGCTAGCGGGGGCCAGGATCTCCACGGCCGGGGCCTCATCCACCATCTCGGCAATGGTTTCCAGGAGTCCGTCGCACCCCTCCCCTGTCACCGAGGAGATCATGACGGCCGGCGGATCAGCCCGCCGAGCATCGCCGACGATCCGGTCGCGATCCTCAGGCACCACGAGATCGACCTTGTTCCACACCTCGATCAGGCGACGTTCCTCAAGGTCGACCCCGAGCCGGGACAGGACGGTCCGCACATCCTGGGCCTGGGCGTCGGTCTCTTCGCTGGAGATGTCGCGGACATGAAGGATGACGTCGGCCTCTTTCACCTCTTCCAAGGTGGCTCGGAAGGCCTCCACCAGCTCGTGCGGTAGATCGGAGATGAAGCCGACGGTGTCGGACAGGATGGACGGCCGGCCATCAGGAAGATCCAGCATCCTTATGGTCGGGTCCAGGGTCGCAAACAGCATGTCCTCGGCCACAACCTCAGCCTTGGTCAGCCGGTTAAACAGGGTCGACTTGCCTGCATTGGTGTAACCGACCAAAGCAACGGACGGATAGGGATGGCGTTGGCGCGCGCCCCTCTGCAGATCCCGCGTGCGGCGCACCTCCAGGAGATCGCGCTTGAGCTTGACGATCTTGTCGGCGATCAGCCGGCGGTCAGTTTCGATCTGGGTTTCACCAGGTCCGCCCATGACGCCGGCGCCACCACGCTGGCGCTCGAGGTGGGTCCAGGTGCGGACCAGGCGTGACTTTTCGTAAGAAAGCCTGGCCAGTTCCACCTGCAAGCGCCCCTCACGGGTGCGAGCGCGGCGCGCAAAGATCTCCAGAATCAGACCGGTTCGGTCGATCACCTTGACCTGCCAGGCCTTTTCCAGATTTCGCTGTTGAACCGGTGTCAGTTGATCATCCACAACCGCCACATCGGCCTGCGCACCCAGCAGGATATTGCCGATTTCCTCGACCTTGCCCTTGCCAAACAGCGTCGCCGGCACCCGCTTGCGCAGGGGCGAGATGAAGGCCTCAGAGATCTCGAGATCGAGGGCCAGGGCTAGGCCGACGGCCTCGGCCAACCGACCTTCTGAGGTCCGTGACGGACTCCGTTCATCGCGAACGGGATGGATAACAACCGCGCCCTGGGGCGGGATCTCGCGATCTATGGATTTCGAACTCAATCGACCTCGTCTTCCGTCGGCTCGTAGAGTTGCACGGGCTGAGCCGGCATGATGGTAGAAATGGCGTGCTTATAGACCAGTTGCGACTGGCCATCGCGGCGAAGCAGCACGCAGAAATTGTCAAACCAGCTCACGACGCCCTGCAGCTTCACGCCATTTACCAGGAAAATGGTGAGCGGTGTCTTGGCCTTGCGAACGCTGTTCAGGAAGGTGTCCTGCAGGTTCTGCTTCTTTTCGTTCGACATGGCTTTTCGCCCTTTTTCTGGTTCGGCGACCCCAACTGGGCCAGCACACACAAGTTCAAGCTAGACCTCGCCCAAGGTCGGACGCAACAGCGCCCTTTGCCTCAGATCGCAGTTGCCTTCGCCCGCTCAATATAGAGGCTCCGCAGGCGCATCGCCACCGGGCCGACCCGTCCATCGCCGACCGGAGCCCCATCGATGGCCACAACCGGCATTACCAGGGCCCCGGCCCCTGTGATAAAGGCTTCCTTGGCCGACAGGGCCTCTTCCGGGGTGAAGGGGCGTTCTTCGAAGGCCATGCCCTGCTCGGCCAGAATGGACATCAACGTATTGCGGGTAACGCCGCGCAGGATGTTGGCATTGGTGGCACGAGTTCTCAGGGTCCCTTGGTTGTCGAGGATCCAGGCATTGGAGGAGGCCCCCTCGGTCACCAGACCCATGTCATCCACAAACCAGGCCTCTCCAGCGCCGCGTTCTTTTGCCGCCTGCTTGGCCAGGGCATTGGGAAGCAGGCCAACGGTCTTGATATCGCACCGGCCCCACCTGTTCTCCGGCGTCGTGATCACCGAAATGCCTTTGGCCGCCTTGGCTTCGGTCGCGACCCGATCGAGGGCCTTGACCGTGATCACCAGGCTCGGCGGCGTATCGGGATGGGGAAAGGCGTGGTCCCGCGGCGCAACGCCGCGGCCCACCTGCAGATAGACCATTCCCTCGCGGATCCGGTTGCGTCGGACGGCCTCCTTCAGGACCACTGTCAGGGCCGCGCGGCCCATGGGCATGCGAATCCTCAGCTCGCCAAGGCTCCGCTCCAGCCGCGCAAAGTGGCCTCCAGAATCGGCGAGCTTGCCCTCAAACAGCGACCAGACCTCATAGACGGCGTCGGCCAACTGGTAGCCTCGGTCCTCAATGTGGACCACGGCGTCGGGCTGGCGAGAAAACCGGCCGTTCACATAGGCGATGCGGCCCATCAGACCTCGTCTCCCTCGACCGGGCGTGGGCCCGACAGGCCAAGCGACTTCAGTTTTCGATGCAGGGCTGAGCGCTCCATCCCGATGAAGGCCGCCGTGCGGGAGATGTTTCCAGAGAAGCGCAGCATCTGGGCATTGAGATACTCTCGCTCGAACACCTCCCGGGCTTCGCGCAACGGCAGGGCGATGATCCGGTCTGTGCCAAGGGACGAGGCCTGATCGGAGGGCGAGGAGTCACCTGGCAGCATGTCGGCGCTGATGGCCTCGCTGGGGTCCCCAGAGGCCAGGATCAGCATCCGCTCCACATTGTTACGAAGCTGCCTCAGGTTGCCCGGCCAGGCCTTCACCTGCAGGGTGGCCAGGGCATCGTCAGCCAGCCTCCGCCTGACCATTCCGGTGGCATCGCAGATGCGTTGGATGAAGAAGTCCACCAGTTCCGGGATATCCTCCCGATGCTCGGCTAGGCCCGGCACATTGACCGGCACCACGTTCAGCCGGTGGAACAGGTCTTCGCGGAAACGACCACCGGCGATCTCCTCCCTCAAGTCCCTGGATGTCGAGGAGACGACACGCACATCGACCTGAACATCACTGTCCCCGCCCACCCGACGGAACCTCTGTTCCACCAGCACCCGAAGGATCCGACTCTGGGTCTCGAAGGGCATGTCAGCCACCTCATCCAGATAGAGGGTGCCGCCGTGGGCGCGTTCAAACACCCCGATCTTCGCGGGGCGGCCGGTCTCGGCCTCTTCGCCAAATAGCTCCAGGTCCATTCGCTCGGGAGTCATGCCTGCGGCACTGATCACCACGAACTCCGCCTTGGCCCGGGCACTGGCGGCATGGATCATGCGGGCCACGGTTTCCTTACCCGCCCCGGGAGGCCCGGCGATCAGCACCCGGCTGTTGGCATTGGCCAGCTTGGGGATCAGGCCTCGCAATTGCTGGGTGGCCATGGAGCGCCCCACCAGGCCATCAGGCATCAGCGCCTGGGTCCTCAGCCGCCGGTTCTCCCGCTTGAGGCTGGTGGTCTCCAGGGCCCGCTCCACCGTCAGCAGCAGTTTGTCGGACTTGAAGGGCTTTTCGAGGAATTCATAGGCCCCACGCTTGATGGCGCTGACGGCGGTCTCGATATTGCCATGCCCGGAGATCATGATGACCGGCAAGTCTGGATCCAGCGTCCGCAGCATGTCCAGCAGCTCCAGGCCATCCATCCCGCCGCCCTGCATCCAGATGTCCAGGATCAGGAGGGCCGGCTTGCGGGCGCGGATGGCGGCCAGGGCCGATTCCGAATCGTTGGCCGTCCGCACGGCGTAGCCTTCATCCGACAGGATGCCTGCCACCAACTCCCGGATATCGGCCTCGTCATCGACTACCAGAACGTCAGCCGCCATGGGTCACCTTCAAGCCAGAAACATTTGGGGTGACGTCAGGCATGGCCTGCGTCGGCGGAAGATCGAGGATCGCACGGGCACCTGGCCCGTCCTCAGCATCGGTCAGGGTCAGTTCGCCGCCGTGGTCCTCAAGGATGCGTTTGACGATGGCCAGGCCCAGGCCGGTGCCCTTTTCTCGGGTTGTCACATAGGGCTCGGTCAAACGATCACGATCCTTCTCAGGCAGCCCCACCCCATTGTCCTCAATGATGATGCGAACCCCCTCGTCGTGGGTGACGAGTTGCACGCCAATCCTACCCCTCGGCAGAGGGTCCTGGGCCATACGCGCAGAGACGGCTTCCGCAGCGTTTTTGAGGATGTTGGTGAGTGCCTGCCCCAACATCCGACCGTCAGCCAGAAGGGTTGTCTGCGGGAGCGGTTCCTTGAGGTCAAACTGGATCTCCGGGTTTGCCACCTTCTGAGCAAAGACGCCGGCACGCAGCAGTTCCCCCAAGTCCTGCTCGGCAAACATGGGTGCCGGCATTCGGGCAAAGGCGGAAAACTCATCGACCATCCGGCCGATATCGCCCACCTGGCGGACGATGGTGTCGGTGCAGCGGTCGAAGATCTCCAGATCCTGGGGTGCAACTCCTTTGCGGAACTTGCGCTGCAGCCGCTCTGCGGAGAGTTGGATGGGGGTCAGGGGGTTCTTGATCTCATGGGCGATCCGGCGGGCAATGTCGCGCCAGGCGGCGTTTCGCTGCGCCGACACCAGGCGGGTGATGTCATCAAAGGTCAGGACCAGACCGCTCTCGCTGCGACTGGCGCGAACCCGAAGCCGACGCGTCTCGCGGCCTCGAACAAGATCAACCTCTTCCTCGGCCTCGCCGGACGCGCGCGCGCTTTGGGCAATGGCAACGAACTCTGGCGCAATTTCCTTAAGCTCCCGGCCCCGCACCGGGGCCTGCCCGACATCCAGCAAGGCCGTTGCCTGGCGGTTTGCGGCCGAGATCCGGCCCTCACCGTCAAGGCCGATAACTCCGGCCGACACCTCAGCCAGGACGGTTTCGATGAACTGGCGGTCTTGGTCAGCATCGTCTCTTGCCCGTTGCAGAGCTGTCTGCTGGACCTGAAGATCGTTAGTCATACTGTTGAAAGCACGAGACAATACGGCGATTTCGTTGGGATCGTTCTCTGCATCCACCCTCGCAGTGAGATCGCCACCCGCGACCCGCCCAGCTGCCTGAACAAGACGCCCCACCGGTCCGGAGATAGCGTTGGCCGCAGCCATACCCAGCCAAACCGCGCCCACCAGCACCAGGAGAGCCGTTTCCAGGTAGGATAGCGCGAAAACCACCTGAATTCTTTGGCGACTCTGTGCGGCTTCTCGATAGGCCACCAGGGAGGCATCGGCGTCGGTCAGGTGGG
>JANPAO010000180.1:0-1977 GCA_031429955.1 Phenylobacterium sp.
GCCGTTCCAGCGCCGGGGAACGCTGATCCAGCCCATCGGTGCCCCCTTGACCGACTACCATGGCCTGCTTGCCGCGCCGGGCAGGGAGATCGACCTGGCTGAGGTGGTGCGCCAGGTCGGGGCGCGCCGGTTTCGCTTCAGCGGTTTGGTGGCCGGCGCCGACCACATCCAAGGCGCTCTGCGACCCTCGATGATTGCCGACCTGTCGCGGGGCTATGAGGCCTATGTCGCAGGCCGCCCGGCTGGCTTCATGAAGGACAAACGTCGCCGGGCACGTCGGATGGCCGAAGCGCTGGGCCCCCTGAGCTTTACCTTCGGCGCGGACGAGGGCGGCATCCTGGACTTCATCCTGGACCTGAAGCGCCAGCAGATGCGACGCACTGGGCAGCATGATGTCTTCGCCAGCCCGTGGACCATTCCCTTCCTGCGTCATCTCGCAGGCCAATCCAGCCATGATTTCGGGCTGAGATTCGCTGTCCTGAGAGCTGGTTCCCAAGTGGTCGCCGCCGAGGTCGGGCTAAGGTCCGGCGATGCCTACCACCTCTGGTTTCCCGTCTACAATGTCGACTTCGCTAGATTTTCCCCAGGCGCACTCATGACTTTGGAAGCCCTGCGCGCCGGCTCGGAGGCCGGGATCGCAGTGTTCGATTTCGGACCGGGCGAGGAACACTACAAGCGCGAATTCGCCGACCCCCGCGCGCTCGTCGCCGAAGGCTTGGTGACCGCCGACAGTCTTCTCGCCGCGATCAAGGTCACAGCCGACAGCACATTGGCCGCTGTGCCCTTGGCGCACCGTGCCCTGGCCCAAGCTGGCCTGCGTCTGGATCGTCGCTGGGACCGCATTGCAGCCTGCCAGCCCACCCTAGAGGGTCAGGCGCTGGCGGTGTCGGAAAGCGTCGTGGCCCTGGGACGCCGCCATCCGAAAGCCAGTGCTGGGCTTGGCCTTGGGCTCGGCATGGGCCTTGGCCTGTTGGGGCTGGCTATGGATTGACGCGGCTTTGGCGCGCGGGGCCACATTGGCCGCGATTGCCAAGCGTCGGCCCTCGGCTTCCGAGGCATGAGTTTCAAGGCGTTGCGACTATTGCTTGGGGGCACGGCCACTGCTAAACGACCCGGCTCCGGTGATGAGCCGAGCGCGCCAGAAGTCCTTCCGGCGCGCTGTTCATTGTTGGAGGCCGGCTCCGCAAGGAGAAGGTCGTAGGAGTGTAGCTCAGCTGGTAGAGCATCGGTCTCCAAAACCGAGGGTCGTGGGTTCGAGTCCCTCCACTCCTGCCACCCTATTTGTATCCAAGAGGGCGCGGAGGTCCGCGGCCCATAATTGAGAGTGTCGAGCGCCTAGATGGCCAGGAAACCAGGTTCCACGCCCCAAGCGATGAAGAACCGCGCTGCCAAGACGGCGGCGGCGATCGCGCCGGCTTCGGCCCTGGCTCAGGCCGCGCCGAAGAAGAAGACAAGCCCCGGCCAGTTTTTCCGCGAAGTTCGCGCCGAGGCTCGGAAGATCACCTGGACGACCCGCAAGGAAACCTGGATCACCTCGGTGATGGTGGGGATCATGGTGGTCCTGGCCGCGATCTTCTTCTCCTTGGTTGACCTCATCCTGACGAACGCCATGGCCTTCCTCCTCAAGCTCGCGAACGCGGGATAGTCAAAATGAACGCTGAAGCCCCAACGGCCACTGTCGCCGCCAATCCGCACCACAAGTGGTACATCGTCCACGCCTACTCGAACTTCGAGGGCAAGGTGAAGGAGTCGATCCTGGAGCAGGCCAAGTCTCAGGGCCTGGCCGAAAACTTCTCCGAGGTCCTGGTGCCCACCGAGGCCGCCACGGAGGTTCGTCGCGGCCGGAAGATCGACGTGCAGCGCAAATTCTTCCCAGGCTACGTCCTGGTGAAGATGGAGCTCACCGACGAGGCCTATCACCTGATCAAGAACACCCCGAAGGTGACTGGCTTCCTAGGCAGCCAGAACAAGCCGCAG
>JANPAO010000181.1:0-4626 GCA_031429955.1 Phenylobacterium sp.
CAAGGGTGACTATTCCGCTAAGGATATTGAGGTCCTGGAGGGCCTGGAGCCGGTGCGCAAGCGGCCCGGCATGTACGTCGGCGGCACCGATGAGCGGGCCCTGCACCATCTGTTCGCCGAAGTCCTCGACAACGCCATGGACGAGGCCGTCGCCGGCCACGCCAAGATCATCGAAGTGATCCTCGATGCCGAGGGGACCCTAACCGTCAAGGACGACGGCCGCGGCATCCCCGTCGACCCACACCCCAAACACCCAGGCAAGTCGGCCTTGGAGGTCATCATGACCGTCCTGCACTCGGGGGGGAAGTTTTCGGGCAAGGCCTATGAGACCTCTGGCGGCCTGCATGGGGTCGGGATCTCGGTGGTCAATGCGCTCTCCGAGCGGGTCGAGGTCACGGCCTTCAAGGATGGCTTTGAGTGGCGCCAGGCCTTCACCCGCGGCAAGGCAATAGGCGGCATCGAAAAGCTGGGGGCCACCAAGAAGCACGGCACCTCCATCAGTTTCGCACCCGACCCGGTGATCTTCGGCGAGGGTGTGGCCTTCAAGCCGGCACGGCTGTTCCGGATGGCCCGGGCCAAGGCCTATCTGTTTGCCGGGGTCGAGATCCGCTGGCGATGTGATCCGTCGCGCATCCAGGACCAGACGGCCGCAGAGGCCACCTTCCGCTTCCCCAACGGCCTGGCCGACTTCCTGGCCGAGCGGGTTCAAGGCGTGGAGACGGTGACCCCGGAACCCTTTGCCGGCCGCTACGAGCGCAAAGGCGAGGCCGGCAAGGTGGAGTGGGCGGTCGCCTGGACTCCGGCCGGTTTCGGCGAGGCCGACAGTTTCATGCAGTCCTACTGCAACACCGTGCCGACGCCGGAGGGCGGCACCCACGAGGCCGGCCTTCGCGCCGCCCTGACTCGGGGCCTGAAGGCCTATGCCGAACTCACCGGCGAGAAGCGCGGGGCAGTGATCACCGCCGACGACGTGGTCTCCCAAGCCGGATGTCTGGTGAGTGTCTTTGTCTCCAATCCCGAATTCCAGGGGCAAACCAAGGAACGGCTGTCCTCCAGCGACGCCCAGCGCCTCGTGGAGAATGCACTGCGTGATCCCTTTGATCACTGGCTAACCGCCCAGCCGAAGGCCGCCAGCGCCCTGCTGGAATTCGTCATCGAGCGGGCCGAGGAGCGCCTGAAGCGTCGGCGCGACAAGGACGTGGCGCGAGCCTCGGCGACGCGGAAACTGCGCCTGCCCGGCAAGCTGGCCGACTGTTCGGCCAATGCCATCGACGGGGCTGAGATCTTCCTCGTGGAAGGTGACTCTGCCGGTGGCTCGGCCAAACAGGCCAGGGATCGTCGTACCCAGGCCATCCTGCCGCTGCGGGGCAAGATCCTCAATGTGGCCTCAGCGACCCTCGACAAGATGGTCGCCAACAAGGAGCTCTCAGACCTGATGCTGGCGCTCGGCGTCCAGGCCGGGTCGCGGTTCAAGGAAGAGGACCTGCGCTATGAGCGCGTGGTGATCATGACCGACGCCGATGTCGATGGTGCCCACATCGCCAGCCTATTGATCACCTTCTTCTATCGCACCATGCCCGACATGATCCGGGCCGGGCGGCTGTATCTCGCCCTACCCCCGCTCTACCGGATGAGCCATGGGGGCAAGACCATCTATGCCCGCGACGACGCCCATCGAGAGGAACTGTTGGCCACGGAGTTCAAGGGCAAGAAGCCCGAGATCAGGCGGTTCAAGGGCCTGGGCGAGATGATGCCGGCCCAACTCAACGAAACCACCATGGATCCCAAGAAGCGGATCCTGGCGCGCGTCACCCTACCCCGCTCCGAAGAGGCCGTTGAAGATCTGGTGGAGGCCCTCATGGGTCGCAAACCGGAACTGAGATTCCGCTTCATCCAGGAGAATGCCGAGTTCGCCGCGGCCGATCTCGACTGGACCTGATGCGGGGGGTCGAGGGATCAAACCGCCATCGACTGAACCGAAGATCGCCTAACGCGTTGACTTGAAGGCGACAGTCCCTATCTTCCGCCGCGCGCAACGATCGCCGTCCGCGCCGCCACGGTTTCCCATGTCCCACTTTCTCGGACGCGGAACCGCCCACATTGCAACTGATGACCGAATTTTCTGAACTGGGCCTATCGCCCGCTACGCTCCAGGCCGTGGCCGACACCGGCTACACCACCGCCACGCCGATCCAGGCCGAGGCTATCCCCGTCGCCCTGCAAGGTCGCGACGTTTTGGGTATCGCCCAGACCGGCACGGGCAAGACCGCCGCCTTCACCCTTCCGATGATCGACCGACTGGCCGCAGGCCGGTCCAAGGCACGCATGCCCCGCGCCCTGGTCATCGCCCCAACACGAGAACTGGCTGACCAGGTCTCTCTGTCCTTCGAGAAATACGCCAAGGGCCAACGACAGAAGCTGTCCTGGGCGCTGCTGATCGGCGGCGTCTCCTTCGGCGACCAGGAGTCCAAGTTGGACCGAGGCGTTGATGTGGTGATCGCCACGCCGGGACGCCTGCTGGACCACTTTGAGCGCGGCAAGTTGTTGATGACCGGGGTGCAGATCCTGGTGGTCGACGAGGCCGACCGCATGCTCGACATGGGATTCATTCCCGACATCGAACGCATCTTCAAGCTGACCCCGGCCAAGAAACAGACCCTGTTCTTCTCGGCCACGATGCCGCCGGAAATCACCCGGCTGACCAAACAGTTCCTGAATGATCCAGTGCGGATCGAGGCCACGCGGCCGGCCACGACGGCCGACACCATCACCCAGTACCTGGTTCGGTTGCCGACGGCGGACCCCAAGGCCAAGCGGACGGCGCTGCGGATGCTGATCGGGGCCGACGATGTCCGCAACGGGATCGTCTTCTGCAACCGCAAGTCCGAAGTCGATATCGTCGCCAAGTCTTTGAAAACGCATGGTTTCGACGCCGCGCCGATCCATGGTGATCTCGATCAGGCGACTCGGATGCGCACGCTGGAAGCCTTACGAAAGGGTGAGCTCAAGCTGCTTTGCGCCTCCGATGTGGCCGCGCGAGGCCTGGACGTTCCCGATGTCAGCCACGTCTTCAACTATGATGTGCCCCACCACGCCGACGACTATGTCCACCGGATCGGCCGCACCGGTCGGGCCGGGCGGTCGGGCAAGACCTACATGATCGTCACCCCAGCCGATGCGAAGAACATCGACAAGGTGCTTAAGCTGATCGGCAAGACGCCCGAGGAAATCACCCTGGAAGGCGTCGACTTTGCCGCCATCAAGGATGATCGCCGCAGCGAAGGTCGCAGCGGTGGGCGTGAACGCGGTCGCAGTGGCGGCGAACGGCCCAGGCGCGGTGAGCGGAGCGAGCGTGAGCGCCCCCGCACCCCCCATGGCGAGGTTGCCTCCCTAGATCCCTTCGTTCCCGATCCGGATGCTGCGCCAGCCCCGCGCCCCGAACCCAAGGCTGAAGCACCGGTGGCAGAGGCTCGCCCCGCCCGGGGCCGTTCGCGCGGTCGGGTTCGCGCCGAGCCCGAGGTGGCAAGCCCGACACCGGTTGTGGCCGAGCCCGTGGTCAAGGATCCTGTTCCACCGCGCGCTGAGCGCCCGCGTCGGGAGGCACGCGCCCCCGTTGCCGCTGAAGCTCGCCCGTCCCGAGAACGAGACCGAGACCGGCCGCGACGCGAGGAGCGAGATGATGGCGATCGCGTGGTCGGCTTTGGCAATGACCTGCCCGCCTTCCTGAAAGCGGCACCGACCCGGCCCTCGAACCAAGACTGACATAACGCCGATCCTTAACCGCTCGTTTGGCTATCGCGCATATGGTCGCGGCCATGAACGGACGCGGGCCTGAGGCGCGTGTCCTGCGGGCGATATGGGGAGCGATTGCGTGAGCAGCGGGATTGAAGTCAAACTGCGGGGACCAGACGCCTACGCGCTAGCCCACAAGGCGTTGGCCGCGATGGAGTTGCACAAGATCTGGCCCACCGCTGTCAATTTCGAACTGTGGACCCACTTCGTCGGTGATCCCGAGGGGGCCCTGGCCCTGGAACTGAACCGGATCATCTCCGCCGGAGAGGCCTTCACCGATCTGCTCAGCGACGAGCTTGCGGCCACCTTCCTTCCCAAGGCTCGCCTGAACGAACAGATTCGCGACGCCGGGGATGCCCTGACCAAGGAATTGGCCAGCGTCTCCCAAGCTATCGAAACGGCCCAAAGGTCGAGCGCCGCCTACGGCCAGACCTTGGCGACGGCCTCCAAGTCATTGGGCGAGCGCGACGATGCCGGCCACGTACGCTCGATGATCGAAACCCTTACCACTGCCACCACCCGCGTGCAGAAGGAGAACCGGTCCCTCGAGCAGCGGCTGACCGATTCAACCGCCGAGGTCGCCCGTCTGAGGGAACATCTGGAACAGGTGCGTCGCGACGCCACCACCGATGGCCTGACCAACCTAGCCAATCGCAAGGCCTTTGACGAAGAGCTGGAGCGCGCATGCGCCGAGGCCGACGCCAAGGGTGAGAGCCTCGCCCTGGCCGTCATCGACATCGACCACTTCAAGAACTTTAACGACACCTGGGGCCACCAGACCGGTGACCAGGTCATTCGCTATGTGGCCAGCGTGATCGGCGGACGCGCCGTCGC
>JANPAO010000182.1:0-11498 GCA_031429955.1 Phenylobacterium sp.
GATTGGCGACCAGGAGGGCGGCTCCGGCGGTCGTGGCCAGGAAGCTGCGTCGATCAATATGGGCCATAAGGTGAAACAGTCTCTGCCATTACGGTTTTCAGAACCCTAGATCGACCCACCGGGGGTGGGAACCTGAAATTCCACCAGCTTGCGACCTGACGATGTCGCGCGCATAGCTCGCTTGATGTGTATCGAGTTCCACCTTCAGGTTCATCCGGGCCAGGATGAGCGCCGCTTTGAAGACATCCAGGTGACCTGGACCGACGCGCGCCCGACACGCGGCTGGGACACACCGATACGACCGACAGACCAGGCGTTCATGATCCGCGCTGGCGAAGGCGGCCTGAAAGCGACCTGCCGCCGCTGGTGGTTGACGCCCGCCTTCCACAAAGGGCCGCTGTCAGCCTGGAAGACCCTGTGCGCCAATGTGGACCTGGCCGTGATGGACACCTCTCCCATCTTTCGCGACTCCTATGCCACGCGCCGCGCCCTGGTGCCCCTGACCTCGTTCATCGCCTATGAGGAGCCGGAGGGATGGCGCAAGGGCCAAGCCAAGCGCCGCTGGGAGGTCCGTTGGGCACCACAGGACCGGGCCGACAAGGTCCGCTACTTCGCCGCCATCTGGGACACCGCCCATCCCAGCGATAGCCCTGACCCCATCGAGAGCTTCGCCATCGTCACCCGCCCGGCAGGGTCCGATCTCGCACCCTTGCAGGCGAGCGAGCCTGTTGTCCTGACCCTAGCTCAGGGCCTGGACTGGCTGCGACTGGACGGCCCTGGCAAGGCTGGCCTTGCGATCCCCTCGCCGGCTGGTGACTACAGCTTGACCGAGCAGCCGCTGGATCTGGTGATGTCGCGGGAGATGCGCCGCGCGCTCTGAAGGGCTTCGGCGGGCCGGGGCGGCAGCCAGGCGCCTTTGGGTCACGGTTGACAGGGCCAGCCCGTCGGTCGCCAAATCCCAAGACAAGAATACGATCTGGGAGAATGGGATGACCGCTTGGATGTTTGCCGACGTCTGGGAGGCAATCGCTGCCAAACAGCCCGACCGAGCCGCCTTGATCCAGGGTGAGCGGGTCATCAGTTGGGGGCAGTTTGACACCCGTGCCGACGCCCTGGCCGCCCACATGGTGGCCGCAGGGATCAGCTCGCAGGCCAAGATCGCGGCCTATCTCTACAATGGCCCGGAGTACATGGAGACATACTACGCGGCCTTCAAAGCCGGCGTCTCCCCGATCAACACCAACTATCGGTATGGCGGCGAGGAATTGGTCTACCTCTTCGACAATGCCGACGCCGAGGTGGTGGTCTTCCACGCCCAGTTCGCCGACACCCTGGGGCCACTCCGGTCTCGTCTGCCCAGCGTGAAGCGCTATATCGCGGTGGCCGAGCCTGGCCACCCCATCCCTGACTGGGCCGACGATTATGACGCCGTGGTGGCGACACCTGCGCCCTTCCGTCCCTACAAGGCCCCCTGGGGCCGGTCGCCAGATGACCTGCTGCTGCTCTATACTGGTGGGACCACCGGCATGCCCAAGGGGGTCATGTGGCGTCAGGATGACCTGTTCAATGTTATCGGGGCCGGCGGCCAGGCCCTGCAAGGGGTGCCGCCCCTGACAAGCGTCCAGGAGGCCGCTGACCGTCGCGACCCCGATGGCCCGCGGCCACCCCTAAGCATCGTCTGCTGTCCGTTGATGCATGGGACGGGGCAGTTCTCCGCCTTCATCACCTTTAACCTTGGGGGCGCGATTGCCCTGCTGCCATCGCGGCAGTTCAATGCCATCGAATTGTGGGACGAGGTCGAACGCCTGGCGGCCGACGGCGTCGTCATCGTCGGTCTGGCCTTCTCCACCCCCATGCTGGAAACCCTGGACGCCAATCCCGGTCGCTGGGATCTCTCCAGCGTGAAAACCATGAGCAGTTCCGGCTCCATGTGGAGTCAGGAGAACAAGCGCGGCCTGCTGGCCCACGTCACCAATGCCATGATCATGGACTCGTTGGGCTCCTCAGAGGCCGTCGGCCTGGGAGCCTCGGCTTCCGCTGCAGGCGCGGAGGTCAAGACGGCGGACTTCATGTTGGGTCCCAATTGCGTGGTCTTCACCGAGGACGGTCGGCGGGTGCAGCCAGGCTCCGACGAGCGCGGCATGGTGGCGGTCTCGGGCTTCCTGCCCCAAGGCTACTACAAGGACCCTGAGAAGAGCGCCAGGACCTTCCAGATGATTGAGGGTCAACGCTGGAGCGTCCCCGGCGACTGGGCTCAGGTCAATGAAGACGGGACCCTCAAGCTGCTGGGTCGAGGTTCGCAGTGTATCAATACCGGCGGCGAGAAGGTGTTCCCAGAGGAGGTCGAGGAGGCCCTCAAGAACCACCCCCATGTCCGGGACGCCGTCGTCGTGGGAGTCCCTGACCCTCGCTTTGGTGAGCGCATCTGTGCGGTGGTAGAGCCCGACGGCAACTTCGACCTCAACCTGCCCGAGTTGTCAGCCCACGTCCGGGCGCAACTGGCGGCCTATAAGGCCCCGCGAGAGCTCGTGGTGGTCGACAGCATCGGCCGCGCCCCCAACGGAAAGGTTGACTATAAGGCCACCAAGGAGCGTGCCCTGAAGGCGCTGGGCAGCGTGGCTTAACCGGCCTTGGCGTCGCGCTCGTAGCGTTCCACCACCTGGGCCAGGCCCTCCAGGATGGCGGCGCGGGTCTTGGCGTCGGCATGGGTGCGATGAAGCAGCCGAAGGGATGCCAGGTGAACCTGGATGCCCCGGTCGTCGCGCCGACCGGCTTCGCCCGATCGATCCAGCAGTTCGCAGAGAGAACGGGCGGCGGTGAGCAGGCTGTCGTCGGCGAACACGCCACAGAAATTGATCATTTGCGCCGAGAGATTGTAGAGGGCTTCGGGGTCAAAGCCCGGGTTAGCGACCAGGGCCTCCATGGCCTCAAGGGCGACATCCACCTCCGACAAGCAGGATTCGCGGGCACCCTCCAGGGCAGCCTCACCACGCTTGAGAGCTTCGCCCGCATGGATCCCGCCGGGCGTCTTGATCAGCTTGGAGAGGTTGGTCGTGACATGGAACTTGCGAACAACACTCATAGGGCGGCCCTTTGCGGCGCGATTGGACTATTCAGTTCATCCGGCGAGAGATTGTCGCCCGTGATGGTCCCGAGCTCGGCCGGCTTGTCATCCCGACGACGACCATCGGGGAAATCAATCGGCATGCCAGCCTGTTTGAACCGGCGGTCCGGGCCGACGAAGGTGTCGGTCTCGAGGAACATGCGTTTAGCCTGGGCGACCCAGAGAATGCGCTCCAGAATGATCTTCGGCGTGATCGGCTTGGCGATGATGAAGTTGGCGCCGCAGTCACGGGCCTTGGCGACGTGCGACTTGCGCGTATGGGCGGTAATCACGATGGCGGGTATGGTGCGGGTCGCCTCGCCGCTTTCCTGGCGCAGCCAGCGAACCAACTCATAGCCGTCCACGCTCGGCATATGACCATCGGTCATGATCAGATCGATCTGCCGACCCTTGATCACCGACATGGCCTCCTCAGCGTTGGAGGCTCGTATCAGACGCTTCATGCCAAAGCCCGTCAGCACGCTGGCCAGCAGGTCCAGGGCCTGGCTGTTGTCATCGACAATCAGGCCCGAGGCACTCTCTAGGTTCAGGCGCGTGCTGGTCTGCATCGCGTTAAGTAACGACCGAAGGGTAAAGGATGCATTTTCAGGAAGGCTTTTGCCCAGCTCGCTGGCACAAGAAAACCGTCTGACACCGGAGTCTCCCACGATGCGCGTCCTTTTGTCTGTTTTAGCCCTCCTGTCGCTGGCCATGCCTGCGGTGGCCGCGCCGCGCTCTGACGTGGCGACGCTGGTGGCGAGTCCCGGCTTCAAGGCCGCTGTGGCCCATCTGGAGGCCGACCATGATCGGACCGTCGCCGACATCATTGTCCTGACCCAGATCCCGGCACCGCCCTTCAAGGAACAGGCGCGCGCCAAGGCCTATCTGGCTCAGCTCAAGGCCCACGGCCTGACCCAGGTGGAAATGGACCCGGAGGGCAATGTGATGGGCATCCGGCCTGGCAGCGTGACACAGGGCAGGGGTCCCTATGTGGTGATTGCCGCCCACCTCGACACGGTGTTCCCAGAAGGCACCGACGTCACGGTGCGGCGCGAGGGGACACGGTTGATGGCCCCGGGCATCGGCGACGACAGCCGCGCCCTGGCGGTTTTGCTGGCCTATCTCAGGGCCTTGGATGCGGCCAAGATCACCACCAAATCCGACATCCTGTTCATCGGCAATGTCGGGGAGGAAGGCGCGGGCGACCTGCGGGGCAGCCGCTACCTCTTCAACGTTGGCAAGTACAAGGGCCAGATCCGGGCCTTCTTCTCCATGGACGGCAATGACCCGGCCCGGGTGACCGACCAAGGGGTGGGATCAAAGCGCTACCACGTCATGTTCCGTGGGCCAGGTGGCCACAGCTATGGTTCCTTTGGCATGGTCAATCCGATGGCCGCCATGTCCCGCACCGTGGTGGACCTCTATGCCATCACCCCGCCAACCACCCCGAAGACGACATTCGCGGCCAGCGTTACCGGCGGCGGCACCTCGGTCAACGCCATCCCGGGCGAGGTGTTCATGGAGTTTGATATGCGTTCGGAGAGCGCCACCGCACTTGCTGACCTCGACGCTCAGTTCCAGGACGTTCTGGTGCGCGCAACAGCAGCCGAGAACGCCGCCCGCTCAACGCGGTTTGGCAAGGTCAGCTTCGAGGCCAAGGTGATTGGCGAACGACCTGCCGGCCGCACGCCGCGCGACGCCGACATTGTTCAGACGACGGCCGCCGCAGTTTCGGCCCTGGGATTCACCCCCAGCTATGAGGCCTCGTCGACAGATTCAAACGTGCCCATGAGCCTCGGCATCCCAGCTGTCACCATCGGGTCGGGCGGCCAAGGCGGACGCGCCCACGCTCTGGACGAATGGATCGACGTGGACAAGGCCCGAAGCGTGCGCGGCATGAGCGTCGGTCTCGCCGCTCTGCTCGCCGTGGCCGGGGTGGATTAGGGCTCGAGGTCGGGGTTAGCCCTTCGGCCCGGCGTTGGACTTGTTCTTCTTGAAGGGCTTCTTGAAGCCACCGTCCTTGGACGGCCCCTTATAGGGTGCGCTGCTCTTGGGTGAGGCCTTGAAGTTCTCTGGCTTGCCCTTGTAGCCGCCGCCAACCTTGGGCGGACCCTTGAAGGGACTGTCGGACTTCGGCTTGTACTCAGGACGAGGGGCGGCGTCGCTCTTGCCCTTGTACTCGGGCCGCGCAGCCCCATCGCCCTTGCCCTTGTAGGCGGGTCGCGGGCCGGTCTTGAAAGCGCGCGGTTCGCCGGAGGCCGGAGCCCCACGGGGCGGAGCGGTCTTCTGGCCCGAGGCCGGCGCAACCGTGGGTTCGATCTTGATTTCATCATTGACCGTGGCCTTTACGGCGGCGGCGAACTTGGCCTCAGCGTGTTTGGCGATCTCGAACTTGGTGTCCTGATCAAAGATCTTGATGGACCCGATCTCCGGCTTGGTGACGTGGCCCAGGCGGCAGATCATCGGGATCAGCCACTTGGGGTCCGCATTCTTGGCGCGCCCGACATTGATGCGGAACCAGGTGACTTCGCTGGGATCCAGGCGCTCAGGGCGACCGACCGGACCCTCGCGCTCGGGGCTCCAGCGGTCGGCGCGAGGCATGGGGCCAGATGAAGAGCCCTGCTGGCCGTCGCGGGGATCGGTGTGCAGGTCCTCGGCGGCCGGCAGGCGGGCGCGGTGCAGCCGGATCAGGGCGGCGGCGACTTCCTCTGGTGTTCGGGTGGCCAGCACCAGCTTGGCCAGGGCCATGTCTTCCTCTGCCAGGGGGGCGGTGAGGATCGGGTCCTCCAGCAGGCGGGTCTGGTCTCGTTCGCGGATCATCTCCGGGGTCGGCGGACCCTGCCAGACGGCCTCAATATTGGCCGAGGCCAGCAGTTGCTCAGCCTTGCGGCGCCGCGTGTAGGACACCAGCAGGACCGAGACGCCCTTCTTCCCCGCTCGGCCGGTGCGGCCCGAGCGGTGCAGCAGGCCGGCCTTATTCACCGGCAGGTCGGCGTGGATGACCAGGCCAAGGTCGGGCAGGTCGAGCCCACGGGCGGCCACGTCGGTCGCGACGCAGACGCGGGCCTGGCCGTCACGCAGGGCTTGCAGGGCGTCGGTGCGCTCCCGCTGGCCCAGTTCACCAGATAGCCCCACCACGGCAAAGCCGCGTTCGCGCAGGGCGGCATGCATGTGCCGGACACCCTCACGGGTGTTGCAGAACACCAGGGTCGAGGGGCTCTCGAAGAACCGCAGGACGTTGACCACCCCGTTCTCAATCTCGTTGGGGGCCACGCGAATGGCGCGGTACTCAATGTCGCCGTGAGGCTCGTGGCGGCTGGTGGTGTCGATCCGCAGCGCGTCTTTCTGATAGCGCTTGGCGAGCGTCGCGATCTCGCGGGCGATGGTGGCAGAAAACAGCAGGGTGCGCCGATCGGCCGGCGCGGAGTCCAGGATCTCCTCCAGATCCTCCCGGAAGCCCATGTCCAGCATCTCGTCGGCTTCATCCAAGACCACGACCCGCAGGGCCGAGAGGTCAAGATTGCCACGCTCCAGATGGTCCTTCAGGCGTCCCGGCGTGCCCACCACGATGTGGCTTCCCGCCGCCAGGGCCCTTTGCTCCCGCCGGGGGTCCATGCCGCCGACACAGGTTTCGACCCGTGCGCCGGTCTGGGCATAGAGCCAGGTCAGTTCGACGCTGACCTGCATGGCCAACTCCCGGGTCGGTGCGATCACCAGGGCCAGGGGCGATCCGGCGGCACCAAACTTCTCGGCGCCCTCCAGCAGGGTCGGCCCGGCGGCCAGGCCAAAGGCCACGGTCTTGCCAGACCCCGTCTGGGCCGAAACCAGCAGGTCACGTCCCTCAGCCTCGGCCGAGAGCACAGCATCCTGAACCGGCGTGGGTTCGGCATAGCCATGAGCAGAGAGCGCGCGCTCCAGGGCCGGGTGGGTCGGGGGGAAGGGCATTGTCGATAGTCCGATCGGTCAACCGCAGCGTCGAAAACGCGCGGGGGGCGCGGCTAATGGCGCCACGGCGCGGCTTATACAAGCCTCTGCGTCAGAAATCCTGCGGAATACTTGCGAGGTCGAAACGACTCCCAGGCTGTCCTGAGCCTAGGCCGCCTTCTGAAGTTCCTGCTTCACCCGCTCGGCCAAGGTCTTGATGTCGATGGGCTTGGGCAGGAAGGAGACGTTGGTTTCGCCCTCCAGCAGGTTGGAAAACTCAGCCTCAGCATAGCCGGAGATGAACATCACCGGCGCGCCAGCCAGATAGACCCTGGCATGCTTCAGCAGGTCGGGGCCCTGCATGCCCGGCATGACCACGTCGGAGATCATCAGGTCGATGGTGCCGGCGTGCTGCTGCGCCAGTTCCAGCGCTTCTTCGCCGGATGCGGCCTCGATCACCTCATAGCCCCGCGCGCGCAGCAGCTTGGCGGCGACACCGCGCACGGCATCCTCGTCCTCGACAAACAGGATGCGCCCGGCCCCGGACAGATCGCGGGCCGCAGGGCGGGTGGCCTTGGGCACCAGGGGTTTGTCCAGCACCGCTGGCGCGGCATGGACCGGCAGGAAGATGCGGAAGGCCGCGCCCGCGCCGGGCTCTGACTGCACGCTGATCCAACCGTCGGACTGCTTGACGATGCCATAGACGGTGGCCAGGCCCAGGCCCGTGCCCTCCCCCACCGGCTTGGTGGTGAAGAAGGGGTCGAAGATCTTATCCACCACATCGGTCGCAATGCCCGGGCCGTCATCGGACACCTCGATCATGGCCTGCTCGCCCTGGGCGGAGGGATAGCCCAGACCCTGAGCCTCGGCCTCGGTGACCCGCGCGGTCCGGATCGTGACCCGAGAGCCGCCGTTCATCCGCGTTGCGTCGCGGGCATTGACCGCCAGGTTCATCACGGCAGTTTCGAGTTGGCTGCGGTCGGCGCGAACGTGGGGAAGATTGCGACCGTACTCGGTGGTCAGCTTGACGTCTTCCTGCAGCACCCGGCGCAGCAGCACCTCGAACTCGCTGATCAGTTCGCCCAGATCGAGAATTTCCCGCTGCACGGTCTGTTTGCGGGAAAAGGCCAAGAGCTTGCGCACCAGGTCGGCGGCGCGGGTCGAGGTGGAACGGATCTCACTGAGGCCCTCATAGGAGGGGTCGCCCACCGGGTGGCGTGTCGACAGCACATCCAGTTGCATGAAGATAGCGGTGAGCAGGTTGTTGAAGTCATGGGCCACACCTCCGGCCAGTTGGCCGATGGCCTGCATCTTCTGGCTCTGGGCCAGTTGCAGTTCGATCTGCTTCTGCTCAGAGACATCCACCAGATAGGCAACCCAGCGACCCGAGCCCTTGGACAGGTAGAGGTGAGCGATCTTGCTGGGGTCCTTGGCCATGCGGACCTCCAAGGCCCCGCCGTTCGCCGCGCCGTCCTTCAGGCGCTGGGAGGCGTCGGCCCGGCTGGCGGTCTCGATCAGGTCGCCGAAGACCGAACCGACTCCGCTGTATCCAGGCGCGGCGGCCAGGGTCGGATTGGCCTCGATGATGGTGGCCTCGAAGGGGTCGCTCCCCTCCAGCAAGGCCGCACCGAAGGGCGAGGCCGCAGCAAAGGCATCCAGCACCTTGGGGGGCGGGGTGACCGCCGACGAGAAGGCGCTGAGCACCTCCATCGCCGCAGAAGGCAGGGCCAGGGGTTCGGCCGGTCCCGCCGCAAGCCGCACCAGATAGCGACGCGCGCCCAGGGGCGAGATGGTGGCATTGTGCTCGGCACCGCGGCTGCGAATCGAGGCCTGGGCGGTCAGACCACGACGCGCCGCTGTCAGGGCTGAAAACAGATTGGCCGCAGAGCCGCCCCCCTTGGGCAGGCGGGTTGCGGCCCCCAGAACGTCCCGCCAGGCGCCGTTGGCGGCCTGGATGCGACCGTCAGCAGCGGCGATGGCGGCCGGTTCTGACAGGGCCTCCACGAGCTTGTCGATGCCAGGCTCACTCTCGACGGCGGCCTCGACGGAGCCGCGCAGGGCAAACAGACCCAGGCACGCCACCCCGGCCAGACCGATCAACAGCATCAGACCCGCCAGTGTTGCCGGCCCCGCATTGATGGCGGGCGCAGCGGCAAAGGCCACAGCCATCAGGAAGAACACCACCGCGGCTGCGGTCAGTGGATCAAACCGGCGTTTGGCAGGCGGCTCGGCCATCGGGTGTCCCGGCCGGGTTCCTGGAGAGATCGGACCCGACGAATCGTTGTGCAGCATACATGAAGCCCAGAGATTACGCGGCTTTAGGGTGGAGCAGGCTCGGAACGGTCATCCGGCGATCCTGGCGCGGAGCGGCGCGCGAGCCTCGGACTTGCGCTCGTTTTGCATGATGAAGCCGATGATCTTGGCCACGGCCTCGTAGTGCTTCTGGGGAATGTAGTCCTCAATCTCCACCGCAGCATAGAGCGAGCGCGCCAGCGGCGGATCGACGATCACCGGCACGCCGGCATCCTCGGCCACCTTGCGGATCCGCAGCGCCACCGCGTCCATGCCCTTGGCGACGCACTGAGGGGCCCCCGAGCCGCCGTCTTCATACTTCAGCGCCACGGCATAGTGGGTCGGGTTCATCACCACGACGGTGGCCTTGGGCACGTTCTGCATCATCCGACTGCGGGCGCGCATCATGCGCAACTGCTTCTGCTTACCCTTGATGTGGGGGTCGCCCTCGGTCTGCTTGTATTCTTCCTTCAGCTCTTCCTTGCTCATCCGCATCCGGGCAGTGAAACGCTGCTTCTGCCAAAACCAGTCCAACCCTGCGATCACCAACAGGAAGCCCGCGATCGAGAAAACCAGGCGCACGGTGATCTTGAAGGCAAAGGGCAGGATGGCCGTCGGATCCATGGCTGCCAGATTGGCCAGGGTGGAGGTGTGGGGTCGCAGGACCAGGTATCCAATCCAAGCGACAAGGACGATCTTCACGATCGACTTGAAGAACTGCATGAGGGCATCGACCCCAAACAGCCGCTTGAACCCGCCCATGGGCGAGACCTTCTTGAAGTCGAACTTCAGCTTGTCGGGACTATAGAGCAGGCCGGTCTGCACGAGATTGCCGGCGACCCCGGCCAGGGCTGCGGCGCACATGACCCCTAGGATCAGCGGTGCCCCGGCGGCCATGGCGTGGCGTAACACCTCCACCCCACCGGCACCGTGAACATTGATCGACTGGGGGTGGGCGATGAAAGGGGTCAGGGCGTAGGCTAGGTCGCGCGACATCCAGCCGCCCGCCACAGCGATGACGCTGGCGGCGGCCGCGAAGGAGGCCAGCATCGGCAGGTCCGGCGTCTTGGCGACATCGCCCTTCTCCCGGGCCTTGGCTAGTTTGTGGGCTGTAGGGTCTTCTGTTTTCGACGCGGCATCGTTCTCTTCGGCCATCTCAGCCCCCAAAGATCATCAGCAGGTCGCGATATCGGCTGGTCCAGATCGTGCCGATAACCCCAAGGCTGAGGGCCAGAATGGACAGGCCGAACACGATGATCAGCGGCGTGGCCACGAAGAAGACCTGGAACTGAGGCATCACCCGGCCAATCAGGCCGGTGGCGATGTTGAACACCAGGGAGAAGACCAGAACCGGCGCTGAAAGCTGCACCCCAAGCTTGAAACAATTGGCCACCGTCTGGACCGCCAAGGTGGCGGAGTCGGCCACCGGCAGATCGCGGGTAAAGGGAAACAGGGTGTAGGACTTGACGATGGCGCTGAGGAACAGGTGATGCAGATCGGTGGTCATGATCAGCAGCAGGCCGATCAGCCCCAGAAAGGTGCCCACCGTCGACGAGCCGGGCGCAACACCAGGCGCAGCGGTCTGGGCGAAGGACAAGGTAGTCTGGATGGAGATGATCTCACCGGCGGTGGCCAGGGACATCAGAAAGATCCGCAGGATCGATCCGATCATCAGCCCGATCATCACCTCCTTGAGAATACCACCGACCATGGCCCCCATCGCGGCTGGAACCGCGGGCATGGTGGGCGACACCACAGGCAGCAGCATCAGGCTCATCAGCAGGGCAAAGGCCAGCCGGATGCGCGGCGGCACCGAAGTGTCTCCGATCCCCGGCATCAACATCACCAAGGCCGAGAGCCGCGAGAAGATCAGGCCCGCGACATAGACTTGCTGGGCGGTGGCGTAGGATTCCACGCCTGTGTCCTCACATCGCCGCGATGCGGGCGGCGATACTGCGCATGAAGGCGCTCATCAGGGCCCCCATCAGTGGCAGGAAGATCAGCAGCGACACAAAGATGGCCACGATCTTGGGGGCGTAGACCAGGGTCGCTTCCTGGATCTGGGTCAGGGCCTGCAGCAGACCAACCCCAACCCCGACAATCAGGCCGACGATCAGCACCGGCGCGCACAGCTGCAACGTCAGCCAGATGGCCTCGCGTCCGACGTCCAGAACCTCCG
>JANPAO010000183.1:0-2139 GCA_031429955.1 Phenylobacterium sp.
ATGCGGACTTCGTGACCGCCATGATGGCCTTCTTCCTGCTAATGTGGCTGATCAACACCACCAGCCCAGAGCAGAAGCGCGGGATCGCCGACTACTTCGCCCCGGCCAGCGTGTCGGAGACGACCTCAGGGTCTGGCGGCATCCTCGGTGGCACGGCCCTGGGTGAAGACGGGGCCAAGGGTGCCGGTTCGGCGGCGATCATCGAAGAAATGGCCCCCAAGGCCGAGAACCCCGACGACGGATCCAGTCCCGACGCGGCCAAGGGCGGTGAATCCCGCGCCTCTTCCGAGGCCATGCGCGCGGCGATGGAGAAGCGCGAGAATGCCGCCTTCGCCTCGGCCGCCCAGTCCCTGCGCCAGTCGCTCCAGGACATGCCGGAACTGGCCGAACTCTCCAAAAACATCATCATTGACCAGACCCCGGAAGGCTTGCGCATCCAGTTGGTGGATCAGGAGGGTCGGTCGCTGTTCAACGAGGGCCAGACCCAACCCAATGACCGCGCCAAGCTGCTGCTGCGGGCGGTGGCCAAGGTCGTGAACCAACTGCCCAACCGGATCAGCATCTCGGGCCACACCTCGGCCAGCCTCAATGGTCGCAAGGCCGACACCGACTGGTCCCTGTCCTCCAATCGCGCCGATGCCTCGCGGCGGATATTGCAGGGGTCCGGCGTCGATGCCGACCGCGTCTACCAGGTCTCGGGCAAGGCCAATTCCGAGCCCCTCTATCCCGATGATCCGACCCTGCCTGGCAATCGCCGAATCGCCGTGGTCCTGCTGCGCGAAGCCCCGGTGTTGCCACCAGACCACGGGCTCTGAACCTATGGGGTGCGAGCCCTTGCGCTCCTGTGCGGCATGACGCCTAATCGGTTCAGACGCAGTGGTTCCAGAGTGATTGCACGTCCGTGACTCAGCATTTTCCGACCCGACAGCTCAGGTTCTTCCTGACCGCGCCGAGTCCCTGCCCCTATCTACCCGAGCGCCACGAGCGAAAGGTGTTTGCCCACCTGCCCTTGTCGGAGGGAGCCAATGTCAATGACTCCCTGACCCAGGTCGGGTTTCGCCGATCGCAGAACATCGCCTACCGCCCGGCCTGCGAGTCCTGTTCGGCCTGTGTCTCGGCCCGAATTCCCACCGCCGACTATGTGTTTTCCCGCTCCGAGCGGAAGATCCTGGCCCGTAACGAGGACGTCGAACGCCATTTGGTGGAAGCTGAGGCCACGATGGAGCAGTTTGATCTGCTCCGCGGCTATCTGCTGGCCCGCCATGCCGATGGCGGCATGGCCGAGATGACCTGGCCCGACTATGTCGCCATGGTTGAGGACACCGCCGTCCGAACCCATGTCATCGAGTACCGCCTGCGCTCCCGCGACGATGGCCCCGGCGACCTGATCGCCTGCGCCCTGGTGGATTTGATGAGCGACGGCCTGTCCCTGGTCTACAGCTTCTATGACCCGACCCAGACCCGCCGCAGCCTGGGATCGTTCATGATCCTGGACCATGTGATCCAATCGGGATTGACCGAGAGCCCCTATGTCTATCTCGGCTACTGGGTCCGGGGATCGGAGAAGATGGACTACAAGGTCCGTTTCTCCCCGATTGAACTGCTGCGGCCAGAGGGCTGGAGCCTGATGTCGGCGCGCGATCGCGTGGGGTGAGACGCCCTCTCAGGCCTGGGTCATCTTGACGATGGCTATGCCGACCAGGAATCTCTGACCATCCCCAGATGTCGACTCTATCCACATCGACCCTGGACAGTCGCGGGTCTAGGGTGGTGCGCCTATCTCACGCACCCCCAAGAGAGCCCGAGTGCGACAACTCCGCCTGAGCCTTCAGCGGCCCGTGACCTACGCGCGTCGCGAGTTCAGTCACGGCCCCTCCAACGCCCTGGCCCTGGCGGCCCTGGACGCCTGGCCAGCCTGGCACGGGGGTTGTCTGGTATTGGTGGGGGCAGAAGGCACCGGCAAGACCCATCTCGCCCAGGGTTGGGCCACCCATGCGCACGCCGTCGTCCTGGACAGCAGTGTGACGGACCTTGGTGAAGCAGAAATCCGCCCTGTGCTGGTTGAGGATGTGGACCGAGGGATCGATGCCGAGACCCTGTTCCACCTGATCAACAGGGCCGGGCAGGAGGGCACCGGGC
>JANPAO010000184.1:0-18267 GCA_031429955.1 Phenylobacterium sp.
AGCCTGGGGGGGCAGGTGGTCCGCGTGCGCGATGTGGCCAAGATCGGCTGGGCGCAGCAGGAGGCTGATCATCTTGCGCGCTTCAATGGCAAGCGGGCGGTGTTCGTAACGGCCACCCAGAAGGACGGCGTCGATGTCGCCAAGGTCACCGTTGGCATCGACCAGGCGGTTGCGGAGTTTGAGAAAACCCTTCCAGCCGGCGTCAAGCTGGAGCGCGGCTTCGTCCAGGCCAAGAATGTGGAGCATCGCCTACAACGCCTGTTTCGAGACTTCGGCCTGGCCCTGGCTATTGTCATGGTTACCCTCTTGCCCCTGGGCCTGAGAGCAGGTGGCGTGGTGATGTTGTCGATCCCGCTCTCCCTGCTGATCGGCCTTGCCCTGCTCCAGGCCCTTGGCTTCACCGTCAATCAGTTGGCGATCGCCGGCTTTGTCCTGTCGCTGGGGCTGTTGGTGGATGACTCCATCGTGGTGACCGAAAACATCGCCCGCCATCTGCGCGCCGGTGCCGACCGGGTGACGGCGGCCATCGAAGGCACCCGTCAAATCACCCTGGCGGTGATCGGCTGTACGGCCACCTTGATGTTTGCCTTCCTGCCCTTGCTAGCCCTGCCGGGTGGTTCGGGCGGCTATATCCGGTCGCTGCCGGTTACAGTGCTCTGCACTGTCGGTGCGTCGCTGTTGGTGTCCCTGACCATCATCCCCTTCCTGGCCAGCCGCATCCTCTCACGCCACGAGGACCCCGAGGGGAATGCACTGCTACGCTGGGTTAATGGGGGGATCCACCGGCTCTATGCGCCGCTGTTGCATCGGGCCCTGACCCGGCCCTGGACCGCCTTTGCCATCATTGCCGCCATCTGCGCCACCACGGTGCCGCTGCTGGGGGCCATTGGTTCGAGCCTGTTTCCCCCTGCCGACACCCCTCAGTTCCTGGTCCGCATCGAGACCGCCGACGGCACCGCCCTGGCCAGGACCGACGAGGCCCTTCGTTTTGTGGAACGCCGACTGTCGGCCGAGCGTGCCATCACCTGGACCGCCGCCAATCTTGGTCGCGGCAATCCGCAGATCTTCTACAATCAGCAGCAGCGTCAGACACAGTCCAGCTATGCCGAGGTGTTCGTCGGCCTCAAGGCTTGGGAGCCCGAGGCGAGTCCCCAACTTCTCGATACCCTCCGAGCTGACCTCGCCGCCTACCCAGGGGCCCGCATCAGCCTGATCGCCTTCCAGAACGGCCCGCCCATCGAGGCCCCCCTGGCGGTGCGAATCTCTGGCGAGAACCTCGACGTGCTCAAGAGCCTGGCGGGTCAGGCCGAGCAGATCCTGAAGGCGACACCCGGCACCCGCGATGTGGGCAACCCCATCCGTCTTGATCGCACCGACCTCGATCTTGGGGTCGAGGAGGCCAAGGCTGCGGCCCTGGGGGTCTCGGCCGGCGCGGTTCGGCGGGTGGCGCGCCTAGCGCTGTCGGGGGAGGAGACCGGCCGGTTCCGTGATCCGGACGGAGATGACTATCCGGTGCGAGTGCGCCTACCCATGGAGGGCCGCAACGAGCTTACCGCGCTCCAGGGTCTCTATGTTCCGACCCAGGCCGGGCGTTCGACGCCCTTCTCGGCCGTGGCGCAACCGCAGTTCCGCGCCAGCCCGGCCCTGATCACCCGTTTCAACCGTCAGCGGAGTGTCACCCTGACGTCGGAGATCCAGACTGGGTTCCTCACCTCAGCGGTAGCCAAGGAGGCCACCGCCCGCTTGGCCAGCGACCTGGCCCTGCCGCCAGGCTATCGCCTGAGCCTCGGCGGCGAGGCAGAGGCTCAGTCAGAGAGCTTCGCGGGCCTGGGGGCCGCGATCCTGGTGGCGATCTTCGGGATCCTGGCAGTGCTGGTCCTGGAGTTTGGTAAGTTCCGCACGGCCCTGGTGGTGGCAGGCGTCATACCGCTCGGCCTCTTCGGCGCGGTCGCGGCCCTATGGCTGACCGGCAACTCCCTGTCCTTCACCGCCACCATCGGCCTGATCGCCTTGATCGGCATTGAGATCAAGAACTCGATCCTACTGGTGGACTTCACCGAGCAACTTCGAAGGCAGGGCGTGCCCTTGAGGGCCGCCATCGAGCAGGCTGGGGAGGTCCGTTTCCTGCCGGTGCTCCTGACATCGGTGACGGCCATTGGCGGATTGTTGCCCTTGGCTTTGGAGGGCTCGGGCCTTTACTCGCCCCTTGCAATTGCCATCATGGGGGGGCTGATCACCTCGACCTTCCTGTCACGGGTGGCAACCCCGGTGACCTATTGGCTGCTCTCCCGCGGCGAAGGGACAACCGAGTCGAGGAGCCTGCCTGCATGACCCAGACCGCTGCCCAGGCCCGAACCGAACGCCTCCTCGCCGGTCCGCCTCTAAGGACCATGATCGCCCTGGGCCTGCCCACCATGGTGGTGATCATGGCGCAGATCGGGGTCAGCATCATTGAGACCTTCTGGACCAGCCGCCTGGGCCTTGAAGCCCTGGCCGGGGTCACCCTGGTGGCTCCGCTCGCAGCCCTGATGGCCACCATGAGCAATGGCGGCATTGGCGGCGGGGTGTCCTCAGCCATCGCCCGAGCCCTCGGGGCCGGTCAGGGCGAGCGGGCCAACAACCTGCTGTGGCACGCCATTGTCATCGCCCTGATCTTCGGCGCGGCCTTCACGGTCCTGCTCCTGAGCCTGGGAGGACTGCTCTATTCGGCCCTCGGCGGCGAGGGCGCGGTCCTTAGTCAGGCCCTGATCTATTCGGCCTGGGTCTTTGGAGGATCAATCCCGCTCTGGGTCATGAACCTGGTGTCGTCGGCCATGCGTGGAGCCGGAGAGGTCAAGCTTCCGGCGGCGGTGTCCTTGGCCGGAGCTGCTGTCACCGTACCCCTGTCGCCGGCGCTCATCTTCGGCTGGGGGCCGCTTCCGCACATGGGGGTCGGCGGGGCCGGTGCCGCCGTGCTGATCTTCTACCTGGGGGCCGTGACCTTCCTGCTGCGCCATCTGAGCCAGGGGAAAGGGGCCCTGACCCTGCGCCCGACCCCGCTCTCGGCCCAGGCCTTCGGCGACATTCTTGGGGTGGGCCTGGTCTCGGCCCTGGGAACCATCATGGCCAATCTGAGCACGGTGCTGGTCACAGGTGCCGTGGCCCTGGCGGGGGCCTCGGCCCTTGCCGGCTACGGGGTGGCCTCGCGGATCGACTTCCTGCTGATCCCCATGCTGTTTGGCTTTGCCACGGCCGTGGTCAGCGTGGTGGGGGTGGCGACCGGAGCTGGTCGCACTGACCGGGCGCGTGAAGCGGCCTGGAAGGCCGCCGCTGCGGCCTTCGTCGTCACCCAGTCCATTGGCGTCCTAGTGGCCCTATTCCCGATGGCATGGATGGGGATCTTCTCCACCGACCCCGCCGTGATCGCCGCTGGCGCGGACTATCTGAGGATCGCCGCTCCTTCCTATGGCTGCTTCGGCGTGGGCCTGATGCTGTACTTCGCCAGCCAGGGCCGCGGCCGGGTTGGCTGGGCCCTGGTGGCCGGTGCGGTGCGACTGGCGATCACGGCCGCAGGGAGTTGGACCCTGGCCCACCAACTGGCCGGGGTGACGGGTCCGGCCCTGGCTGTGGCGGCTGGCTCGGTGGCGTTCGCGGCCATCAACGCCTTTGGCTTCTGGCGCGCCTCACGGCCTGTGCAAAGCTGAGTCGTGGTGCCTGACCCGGCTTCCACTCCGAGCCGTCAGGCTCTAAAGTCGCCTGCTTTCCAGCCCCCGTTCCGCGAGTACCCATGGCCGACGACTCCGCCCACGCCGACATCCTGAACCAGACGGCGCAAGGCCAACTGAAGAGCATCATCGAGCGCATCGAGCGGCTTGAGCAGGAAAAATCTGAGATCGCCGAGCAGATCAAGGAGGTCTTCGCCGAGGCCAAGGGCAACGGCTTTGACGTCAAGATCCTGCGCAAGGTGATTCGAATCCGCAAGCAGGATGCCGCCAAGCGTCAGGAAGAGGATGCCATCCTCGATCTCTACCTCTCCGCGCTCGGAGTGATTTGAAGCGGGGCCCACCCGACCAGAAGGCGCAGGTCCAACGGGCCGCGCTCAATGCCCTCAAACGCGCCCAGCGCGCCGCCGACAAGGCCGGAGTCACCCTCTCGGAGTGGGAAGGTGAATTTCTCAACTCGGTTGGTGAGCGGGTAAGGACCTACGGGCGGGCCTTCGCCGATCCTGAAAAAGGCGCGGCGGGCCAGGCCTTTTCGGCCCTCCAGCATCGCAAACTCAAGGAGATCGTCGCCAAGGCCAAGGGTAAGTCACCACCGGCCCGGCGTGGCTTTGGCCGGCGCAAACCGGGTGAGGCACCGGAGGAGGGCTAACCTCGCCCCCCAGACCCTGACCGTTCCAGATGGGTTCATCTGAAACGGCAAGAAGGGTCTCGTTTCAAATGTCTAGAGCGTAACAGGCGCTTCAACCGGCATCCACTCGAAGCTGTCACGCTCTAACCTGCGGGAGCCGGGCG
Organism: Phenylobacterium sp.; assembly: GCA_031429955.1. Lineage (GTDB taxonomy): Bacteria > Pseudomonadota > Alphaproteobacteria > Caulobacterales > Caulobacteraceae > Phenylobacterium. Next base: position 4,494 of record JANPAO010000184.1, read on the forward strand.
ACCCAGGGCGTGAGTCGCCGCAGGTCGGATCGTCAGCCTGGCTAAACGCATCAGGTTGCGAAGACGGTCTTCACGCGGCTGCGGACGCAGAATCATCAGCTTCACCCTCCTTGAAAATGCCTTCCAGCCCCTGTTCGCGGACCTTGCGATAGAGGGTAGAGCGGCCGATGCCGAGCCTGCGGGCGACCTCGCTCATGTGGCCGGCATAGATCTCGATAGCCAGCTGGATGAGATCACGCTCGATATCCTCCAGGGTCCGCAGGTGGCCGCGACCGTCCAGGATGCGGACCGGCGCGTCCGTCGGCATTTCGGACATCAACTGCTGGGCGCTGGGCAGGGCGGCACTGGCCATCAGGGCGGCGGGCGACACCGCTTCCGGCGGCGGCGCGGCGATCCCGGAAATTGCCGGGAAGTCGAAGGGCTGCAGATAGGGCGAGTCGGCCAGCACGATGGCGCGATAGACCGCGTTCTCCAGTTGGCGGACATTGCCGGGCCAATCAAAGGCGGTGAGGAAGGCCAGGGTCTCGGCCGAGGCGCCGCTCACCGACTTGCCTTCTTCGATGTTAAAGCGGCGGATGAAGTGCTCCACCAGGGCCGGGATATCTTCCCGCCGATGGCGCAGGGCCGGGGCCTCGATGGGGAAGACGTTGAGGCGGTAGAACAGGTCCTCACGAAACAGGCCGTCCTTCACCGCCTGGGCCGGGTCGCGATTGGTGGCCGAGACGATGCGGACATCGACCTTCAGCGACCGCTTGGAGCCGATGGCATCCACCTCGCCCTCCTGCAGCACCCGCAGCAGCTTGACCTGCATGTCGAGGGGAAGCTCGCCCACCTCGTCGAGGAACAGCGTGCCGCCATTGGCCTCTTGGAACTTGCCCAGGTGCTTGTCGGTGGCACCGGTAAAGCTGCCCTTTTCGTGGCCAAACAGGATGCTCTCGATCAGGTTCTCCGGGATGGCCCCGCAGTTGACCGCCACAAACGCCTTGCCGGCGCGATCAGAGGATCCGTGGACGGCGCGGGCGATCACTTCCTTGCCCACCCCGCTCTCGCCGGTGATCAGGATCGGGATCGACGACTTGGCCGCCCGCTCGCCCAGCCGCTTGACCATGGTCATGGCCGGCGAATTGCCCACCATGTCGGCGAAGCTGGCCCGCCCGGTGGTGTGTTTCTTCAGCCGCTCCACTTCGCTCTTGAGGGAGCCGAGATTGAGCGCATTGCGGATCGAGACGATGATCCGTTCGGGCGAGGCGGGCTTGACGAAGAAGTCGCAGGCCCCGGCCTGCATGGCCGCCACCACGGTATCGATGCCGCCGGTGGCCGTGATGACGATCACTGGCTGCTGAAAGCCCCGGCCCCGCAGTTCCTTGAGGGTATCCTGGCCGCTTAGGCCCGGCATCACCAGGTCCAGCAGCACGAGGTCGGTGGCCGCGCCTGACTGCAGGCGGGCAATGGCCTGGTCGCCGTTCTCGGCATGGACGGCGACGAAACCCTCGCGCTCCAGCACCGCCTGGATCAGCCTGCGCTGCGTCGGATCGTCGTCGACGATAAGGACCGTCTTGGTCATTTGAAAACACCCACCAGAACCGGACGACGCCCCATGGACGTGGCCTCTTGTTGACCCGGATTGATACAGGCCTTGGGTAAAGACCGAGTTTCGGAGTCCTGAGTCGGGCGTTAACGGCGGGGTCTTGCAACAAGGCCAGGTTCGGCGCTCTCATGACGGCAATATAGGGAGGGCATCGATGTTCGTGGGTCACTATGCTGCGGCCTTGGCCGCCAAGAGCCTCGAGCCGAAGGGCCCCCTCTGGACCTATGTCCTGGGCTGCCAGCTCATCGACGTGGCATGGGGCGGTCTGGTGGTAGCCGGGGTCGAGCGGCTGAGTATTGATCCCAGCCTGCTTGGCAGCGCCCTGGTGCTGGAGCACATGCCCTATACCCATAGCCTGCCGGCCTCGCTGGCCTGGTCGGTGGGGGCGGCCGTCCTGGCGCGGATGGTGCTGCGGTTGCCCTGGCGGGTGGCGGTGCTCATCGCCCTGACGGTCTTTTCCCACTGGGTCGCAGACTTCCTGGTCCACCGCCCAGACCTGGAGCTTTGGTTTGGCGGACAGAAGGTGGGGCTCGGGCTATGGAACTATCCGGTCGCCGAACAGGCCCTGGAAGTCGGTCTCCTGGGGCTGGCGGCGGCGGCCTGGACCTGGCGCCGCGCCAAGCTGGGCCAAGGCCTGTGGCCGGCCCTGGTGTTCGTGGCCGCCCTGATCAGCCTGCAGATCTACGCGATGCTGCAACCGGCAGCGGCCAGCCCGATGGCCTTTGGGGTGACGGCGGTGACGGCCTATCTGGCGGTGACAGCCCTGGCCTGGCTGACCGACCGTCCTGGTCGGGCGGCGGCCTGACGCCAGGGCACAGCTTGCCCCCGGTCGCGCAGCGCGCATACTGAGCTTGAGACCGGAAGACTCGGTCAGGGAGGCCATCATGACGCTCAACAGACTCGCCCTCATTGTGGCGTTCACCGCGCTCGTGGCCGCCTGCGGACAGGCCAAGCCCGGTGCGGTTGATGGCAAGCGGATGGCCGCGGCCTCCAGCAACGGCGACTGGGTCTCGGTGGGCCGGACCTATGACGAGCAGCGCTACAGCCCGCTCACCAAGATCGACACCAAGAATGTCGGGACCCTGGGTCTGGCTTGGTACCAAGAGTTTGACACCGACCGCGGCCAGGAGGCTACCCCGGTCGTCGTGGACGGGGTCATGTACACCACCACGGCCTGGTCCAAGGTCTATGCCTTCGACGCCAAGACCGGCAAGGCCAAGTGGGCCTTCGATCCCAAGGTCGACGGGGCCAAGGCCTATGACGCCTGTTGCGACGTGGTCAACCGCGGCGTGGCTGTGTGGAAGGGGCGGGTCTATGTGGGAACCCTGGACGGGCGGCTGATCGCCCTGGACGCGGCCTCAGGAAAGCCCGTCTGGACCACCCAGACCACCGACAATTCCCAGCCCTATACGATCACCGGCGCACCTCGGATTATCAAGGACAAGGTGATGATCGGCAATGGCGGGGCCGAGTACGGAGTCCGGGGGTATATCTCGGCCTATGACACCGCCACGGGCAAGCTGGCGTGGCGCTTCTACACCACCCCCAATGCCAAGGGTCAGCCCGACGGGGCGGCGTCGGACAAGATCATGGCCGAGAAGGCTGGGGCCACCTGGTTTGGCGACGGCTGGAAGAAGACCGGTGGCGGCGGCACGGTCTGGGATTCCATGGCCTATGACCCCGATCTCGACATCCTCTATGTCGGGGTCGGGAATGGCTCACCCTGGAACCGGATCAAGCGGTCGGACGGCAAGGGCGACAACCTGTTCCTGTCCTCGATCCTGGCGCTCAAGCCTGACACTGGGGCCTATGTCTGGCACTATCAGACCACCCCGGGCGAAAGCTGGGACTATACCGCGACCCAGCACATGATCCTGGCCGACCTGACCGTGGGCGGGGCACCGCGCAAGGTGCTGATGCAGGCCCCGAAGAACGGCTTCTTTTACGTCCTGGACCGGGCCACCGGCGAACTGCTCTCGGCCAAGCCCTATGTGCCCATCACCTGGGCCAGTGGCGTGGATATGAAGACCGGGCGACCGATAGAGAACCCGGGGGTCCGCTACGAGAACGCCCCGTCCCTGCAGTTCCCCGGGCCCTTGGGGGCCCACAACTGGCACCCGATGTCCTTCAGTCCCAAGACGGGGCTGGTCTATATCCCGGCCCAGCTGGACCCCTTCGCCTATACAAATCTGAAGGATTACAAGCACCGGCAGGGGGGATGGAACCTGGGGGCCGACTTGCTCGCCAATGCCCTGCCCTCCGACAAGGCGCAGCTGGCTGGAATGAAGGCCCTCTTCAAAGGCCAACTCGTGGCCTGGGATCCCGTGGCTCAAAAGGCGCGCTGGACGGTTTCGCACCCCTATTTCTGGAACGCCGGCATCATGTCGACGGCGGGCGGCCTGGTGTTCCAGGGCGACGGGGTAGGCGAGTTCGTCGCCTATGACGCCGCCACCGGCCAGAAGCTCTGGAACTACAAGACCGAGAATGGCGTCGTCGCCGCGCCCTCGACCTATGAGGTCGACGGGGTGCAATATGTGGCCCTGATGGTGGGCTATGGGGGCGGCGGTCCGACCTCGGCCTCGGTGGTGCTGCGCGACCGGCCCCGGCTGCCGGGACGACTGATGGTCTTCAAGCTGGGGGGCAAGGCCCAGGCCAAGCCCTATGACATCCCGGTGACCGCGGCCCTCGACCTCACCGGCATCAGCTCGACCGGCGATGCCAAGGCCGGATTTGCCCTGTTCCACAACAATTGCCAGGTCTGCCATGGACCCAGCGTCTCCGGCTCCTTCCTGCCCGACCTGAAGAAGTCCCAGATGCTGCTGGCCTCTGACAGTTGGAAGTCGGTGGTGATCGACGGCACCTTGAAGGCCAATGGCATGGCCAGCTTCGCACGGTTCATGAGCGCCAAGGAGGCTGAGGACATCCGGGCCTATGTGCTCACAGAGGCGCGAGCGGCGAAATGACGGTTCCCCCCAATCCCTCTGCGCAGCAGGCATCGCGTCGGGGGGCTGGGGTTGCTAGGGTGGGCCGATGACCAGCCAGACCTTCAAGCCCAACGCCCTGTCCATCGGGCGCAAGATCGCCTTGCAGGCCGCCGCGATCCGTCCCTGCCCCCACTGCGAACGCCACGACCTCAAGACAGGCAACCTGGCGGCAGGCCAAGCGGCCTTGGTTCGCGCCGAAGAGGGCCGGGTCGCCGGACGTCTCAAGGGATCAGCGTCCGAGGTCAACGCCCTGATGGGTGCCGTGATCGCCGCAGCCCACGACACCTGCCCCGAGTGCCAGGTGGCGCAGGGGGCCTAGCCTACCAACCCATGCCTAACCCCTCTTAGGGCCGTTCCTTCATGACCGATTCAGGGGCACCGGCGAGGATGGGGCCATCGAGGCTCCCATGCAGATACCCCCGCTTTGGGCGACACCTTCTGGTCCGCCCGCCCGCCTTCCCGAGAGCCTTGTGGCTGCGGCCCGGCTGCTGACCGATTCAGGGGGTGCCGTCACCCTGATCCAGCAGCTTGGCGCCTATCAGAGCCTGGCTCTGCGCTGGCGCGAGGCCCGACCTCTGGAGCGCCAGGCCTTGGCCCCGGCCCTGACCCAATCGCCCTTTGCCCTGCGCGTTCAGTCGACCCTGGATGCCTTCACCCGCGCCGCCTGGGCTGGCCCCGATGCGGTGCCGCCGCTGCCGCAGCAGAAGATGCTGGAAGCGTTCGAGCGTCTGTCGTCCGACGACCAAGAGATCATTGCCCGTGTCAGCGGCGACAGCGCGGTCTCGGACTATCGGTCCCGGCTGCAGGCCCAGGTCGAGGCGCTCACGCCGCGCCCGGTCGACACCGTCACCCTGTCGCCTGCGGCCCAGGCTCATCTGGCCGGCGCGCCGGGACCCGCCCCGCAAGCCCCGCCGATCGGCGTCGCACCGGAGCGGGCCGCAGCCATTGCGGCCTATGGTCGGTTGGCAGGCTAAGTCCCCAAGCTCTTCGCCATCCGCAGCCTCCGAGCTCTAGGTCCCCTAAGGGCGTCGCAGCTTTAGGAGCTTGGCCTTGGCCGCTGCGGCCCCCTCCCGGAAGGTCATCAGCCGCACCTCGTAGAGCAGGTTGCCGCGCGAATAGTGCAGGGCATAGGTGCCGAGCTCTGTCTGGTCCTGGAAGATGGCCCCGTCGGGGTCGCCCGGCATCGGCGCGGTGCCACCGGCCAGCATGTTGAGCATCATGGCCTTTGAGGTGGCGGCGCTGGAGGGCTCCAGCCAGGTAACATTGACCCTCAGTTGGCCCTGGCCGCCCTGCTGGTCATAGGTGCAGTCTCGGCGCGGTGCCCCGGGGATGGGCACGACCCGAACGCCAGGGGCATACTGGCCAGTGAGAGCCACCCCGATCTCGGCCGGGGTGAAGACGCACGGATTGAGCGCCCCAAGGGCTACCCCTGCGGGTCGCGAGGTCGCCGCGGCCTCCACGGCGTGATCGGCCGCCGCTGGGCTCGGGCCTGCCGCCGGTGTCGCGGTCGGACCACAGGCGCTCAAGGCCGCCCCAAAGATCGCCGTCGCCAATCCCCTGTGCATGGAAGCGCTCCTGCCTGCTTATTCCCATTTGAGGCCTCAACAGCACCACGGCGTGGTCACCGATACGCTACCCAAATGGGTAGCGCCGCAGGTTGGTGGGCGGGGTTAGCTGGCTCCCACGCCGTATGGCCTGGGAGACTTGCTATGATGAGATCGTTGCACACGTTGCTACTGGCGAGCCTGGTGGCCGCTGCACCCGTTGCAGCCCTGGCCCAGACCGCCATCGATCAAGGGGCCGTTCGCGGTGCCCAGATCTCCGGTCCCACCCGCATTTCTGTGGCCACGGGGTTCAATGTCTCGGCCGGTGCCCCAACGGCGGCCTTTGACCTGGTGGATGTCCGGCCCAGCGACGCCTTTGTCATCGAGGGCCCCATCCGCATGGCCATCGAGGGCTTTGTGGTCTTCGTCGTCGACTGTGCCGTCTATTCGGACAACCGCATCATCGCCCGGTTCAATCGCGGCGCGCCCGTCCTCGACGGGCCCTTCGAGGGTCGCTTCCGCTTTGGTCTGGCACGCACGGGCCAGGGTGCGCCGACCTCCTATGGCTGTTGGGCCACCGCCTTTGGGGCCAGAGACGGGGCCAATTGGCGGGCCTATGAGGAACCCAATGCCAGCGTCCCCGGCGGCTATGTGCAACTGATCAAGATGGAGACTGGAGCCTTCTGGAACGGAGCCCCCATCACCGAGCAGGTGGTGCTCCACGTCACGGGACCCCTGGGCGGGGTCAGCGCGCCTGGGGCTCCAAGCGCGGCAGGCCTGGTGACGGGTCCGCAGATCCCAGATGGTTCGGACGTCCAGTGGCGCCCGCCAATCATTCCGCCCGGCTATGGTGCCCAGATCGCTGCGGCCCGCGCCGGTCAGGGCAAGGGGGGCTGGAACTCGGCCTCCGACTATCTGCAGGGCGGCAATGCCGGAGCCAGCGACTATCTACGGGGAGGCAATGCTGGGGCCACCGACTATTTGCGCGGCTCCGCGCAGCCGAACCTCCCCGTTGCTGAGCCGGCCAAGGTGCCACGCCCGTAAAGGGGCAGGACCTCGGCCCGACAGCATCGAGTCTGTCGGGAACCGGAACCGGTATCCACTTCCGCCCTACAGGCCTCAGATCCTAGGGTGGGGGTACGATGCTGCCGAGGACGGTGAGCACCATCTGCCGGTTGAAGGATGGCCCGGTCCAGAGGCGCGAGTTGTCGGCCTCGAGAACATACTGCACCCCGGCCGCGGCGCTGCGGGCCGCGCCGGCCAGAGGAAAGTATTCGTAGGTGCGCCACACCTGGCCGTTGCGGACGCCAGAGGCGGCGAGCTCGCAATGCGCGAAAGCCGTGCCGGATTGCTCGGGATTGGCAGCTATCGCCGGCACCCCAAGGACAATCCGCCCCAGGAAGGCTCCGTTTGTGGTGAAGGCATGCTCCGTGGCTCCCAGCAGGGTCGGTGGGGGCGGGGCGATGGCGCTAAAGGGAATGGGCAAGGTGAAGCTCGACACGTCACAGCTGACGCGAACGTCCCGTGCGCCCTCCATGGTGAGGACCACCGGAATCTCCAACAGCCAGGCGCTGCGGGCCGGCACGTGGGTGAGTGTCAGATTGTCCCGGGCTGGATCAACGGCCGCGCCCGCGTCGAGCACGAAGCCCTGGTCGAAGGCCACGCGGGCCGGCTGGTTGCCTTGCAGCGCCTCGACCCGCAGCTGGGCTATCCCGGCTGGATTGAAGGCCGGCTGCGCCTGGGCCGTTCCGCCGATCGCCAGGGCCAAGCCTGCCGCCACTAGGATAGGTTTCATGTGTCATCCTCCGTATCTGGAGGCTAGCCCGCACGATTTTCCCCCGCCCTACCCATACGGGTAGGGTCAGGTGGCAAGAGCATTTTCCGATAAGTGTGAAACGGTTATCGGGTCGAAAAATGCTCTAACTTGCTGAATTAGAGCCCTTTTTATCCGATCGGATGGGCGCAGTCAGATCGGAAAGGGCTCTAGGCGCGTGATCGGCAGGGCGCGCAGGGCCGCCACCACCCGGGCCTGGTCGGAGGCCCCGGTCTTGCGCAGCACCCCCTTCATCAGGAAGCGGACGGCATTTTCCGAGACCCCCCGCCGGAGCGCGAAATGTTGCAGGGTCTCGCCATCAGCCAGGGCTGCGGCCAGCCTGGCCTCGGTGGGGGTCAGGCCAAACCAGGCTGCCAGGTGATCGACGGGAATGGTCGGCGCCTTGCCCTTGGCCCCTATGGCCAGCAGCAGAGAAGCCCCTTCAACAAAACCGTCCAGGGCGGTCGTCAATTGCGTGGCGATACGCACCGCCAGGACCGCATGTTCCTGGCCATCGGCGGTGGTGACGTTGAAGGCCGCGCTGGTGGATTCCGGGGCCAGGGCCAGGTCGTGCAGCAGGGCGTTGGCGTGAGCCTGGGCAAACCGGAACCTGCCCTGAAAAACCTGGGCCGCGCCGGCCGCCATGATTTCGCGGGCCCGGGGATTGGCATTGATCAGACTGAGGTCGGCGGCCAGCGACACCACCCCGCCGGTGGCCTGGGCCAGGGAAGCCTCCGCGCCGGCCGCCCGCAGGTCGGCCTGGGCAATGGTGCGACTGATGCGAACCGCCCGCTGCAGGTGCGGCGCAATCAGTCGGACGCCCCGCCGCAGACCCTCGATGTCCTGGCCGTCGGGACCGGCAACCACAAAGGCCAGGCGCCGATCCTCGCTGCGGTCCAGGATCGAGGCGAGGGCGCGGACAAGGGACCAGGTGCTGAGGAAATGCTTATAGAGGTCGCTGGCAAACAGCTCCTCGCGGGGGCAGACCTCGTCGGTGTCCACCACCCGGCCCACCGGCTGGCTGGCGATCCGCAGGCTCCACGGATGGCGGCCGGCGAAGTGGGCGGCATAGAGCTCGCGGGCCGGCGGCGAGACATTGGCGGCGGCGACAAACTGGGCACCGACCCTGGGCGCGCGCTCCCAGACCAGGAAGGCCACATCCCAATAGGGTGGGCTATAGGCCTCGACAAAGCCCAGGATCGCATCGTCCCAGCTCGCGGCATCCAGGGCGGCCTGATAGATCGCCCCCACCACTCGACTGAATTTTTCAACGTCCCCCGACATGGCCCCGCCCATCTGCTTAGGGTGATCCTGTCAGGCCAGGCCGCGCTTGGCGAGGTGTGCCGTCCCACAGCGCCGTGAGGATCAGATCACTGGCGAGAACCCTAGCCTCCGCCGCCTGCCTCGCGCTAAACCCTCCCCATGAACGCGCCTGTATCACTTTCCGCCCTGCCCGAGTGGCAGCTCTCTGACCTCTATGCCGGTCGCGATGACCCGAAGATCGAGGCCGACCTTGCGGCCGCCAAGGCCGCCAATGACGAGCTGATCAAGCTCAAGGGCCGGTTCGTCGCCCTGCGCGGTGACCCCGCCCATCTGGGGGAGGTGCTGGACCACGGGATCGGTCTCTATGAGCGCGCGGTCAACGGCCTGTGGGGGGTGAGCGCCTATGCGGGCCTGGCCTCGTCGGTGGCCAAGGACGACCCGGCCTGGGCCAAGTTCGAAGGTGACCTGCGGGCGCGGTCGGCGCAGATCGGGGCCGAGAGCCTGTTCTTCACCCTGGAACTCAACCAGCTTGAGGACAATGAGCTAGAGATGGCCTTCAAGGCCTATCCGCCTTCCGCGCGCTGGCGGCCCTGGATGCGGCGGGTGCGGCTGTCGCGGCCCCACGAGCTGTCGCCCGATCTTGAGCGCCTGCTGATCGATCGCTCGCCGGCGGTGGCCAACTGGGTGCGGTTGTTCGACGAGACCCTGGCGCGGCTTACGGCCAAGGTGGGCAAGGAGAGCCTGACCCTGCCCGAGGTGCTCAACCGTCTGTCGGACCCCGACGTGGCCAGGCGCAAGGCTGCGGCCCAGGCTCTGGCCAAGGCGCTGGAGGATCGCACCCCGGAGCTGGCCCTGGCGATGAACACCCTGGCCTTTGAAAAGCAGGTGGAGGATCGCTGGCGCAAGTATCCCAGCCCCGCCGCCAGCCGTCACATCGCCAACGAGGTGGACGCCGAGGCCGTCGAGGCCCTGGAGGCTGCGGTGGTGGAGGCCTATCCCAGGGTCAGCCACCGCTACTATGCGCTCAAGGCCAAGCTGATGGGCCGAAAAACCCTGGACTATTGGGACCGCAATGCGCCCCTCGATACCGGGGTCCAGCGCACCTATGACTGGGGTCAAGCCCAGGCCATGGTGCTGGAGAGCTTCTCAGACCTGGCACCCAAGTTTGCCGAAACCGCCAAGCTGTTCTTCGACAAGCCCTGGATCGATGCCCAGCCCCGAGCCGGAAAACAGTCAGGCGCCTATTCCCATCCGGTGACCGCCGAGCGCCATCCTTTTGTGTTCATGAACTATATGGGCGAGCGCCGCGATGTCCTGACCCTGGCCCACGAATTGGGTCACGCCGTCCACCAGACCCTGTGTCAGCCCCTGGGCACCCTGCTGGCCGACACCCCCCTGACGCTCGCCGAAACCGCCTCGATCTTCGGGGAGGGCCTGGTGTTCGAGCGGCTGCTGGCCGGGGCCTCAAAGGCCGAGCGGATGGGCTTGTTGGCTGGCCAGATCGAGGACGGGCTGAATACCGTGGTCCGCCAGATCGCCTTCCACCGTTTCGAGAGCCGGTTCCATGCCGCCCGCCTCGAGGGCGAACTGGCCCCCGATCAGATCGGGGCCATCTGGCTGGAAACCATGGGCGAGAGCCTGGGCCCGGCCATCAAGCTCAATGCCGGCTACGAGCACTATTGGGGCTATGTCAGCCACTTCGCCCACGCCCCCTTCTATGTCTATGCCTATGCCTTCGGTGACCTCTTGGTGAGGGGGCTGATGGAGACCCGCCGCGCCGACCCGGTGGCCTTTGCTCCGCTCTATGAGGATCTGCTGGCGGCGGGCGGCACCAAGACCTATGTCGAGGCCCTGCGGCCCTTCGGACTCAATCCCCGTGAAAAGGCCTTCTGGGCCGCTGGCATGACCCAGATGGAACGCCTGGTGGACGCCTTCGAAGCCCTGGTGTGACCGGGCGGCGATCTAAAGTCCCAGCACCGCCTTGGCGATGATGTTGCGCTGGATCTCGTTGGTGCCGGCATAGATCGAGCCGGCGCGATCGTTCAGATACTTGCTGGCCGCCGTCAGGCTGTGGTCGGGGCCGATATGGCCCTGGTCGGTGGGCGGGGTGAACAGCGGCGTCGGGCCGCCCGGTGCCGTGGCATGGGGCTGATAGGGCGCGCCATAGGCCCCGGCCCCCTCCAGGGCCAGTTCGGTGAGGCGTTGGCTGAGCTCGGTGCCGACCGTCTTCATCATCGAAGACTTGGCCCCCGGCGCGTCGCCCTGGGAGAGCTGAGACAGGATCTGCAATTCCACCGCCTCCAGGGCCTCGATCTCGATGGCCAGGGCGGCCAGCCGGACGGCGAAGCTATGGTCGTCCGCCAGATAGGCCTCGGTCCTGGTCATGGCTGCGATCCGGGCCAGGCGGGCCTTGAGGCCCGGCGTGCTGACCCCACCGCCGCGCTCGAACTCCATCAGGTACTTGGCCACGGTCCAACCCTCGCCGACCTTGCCCACCACATTGGCCTTGGGCACCCGGACATCGGTAAAGAAGACGTCGTTCTGGATGTGCTCGCCTGAGATCATCAGGATCGGGCGGACCTCGACGCCGGGGGTGGTCATGTCGATCAGCAGGAAGGTGATCCCTTGCTGGCGGATCCCTTCCTGGGAGGTGCGCACCAGGCAGAAGATCCAGTTGGCGACATTTGCGTGGGTGGTCCACAGCTTGTGGCCGTTGCAGATGAAGTCGTCACCATCGGCCACCGCGCTCATCTGCAGGGAGGCGAGGTCGGATCCCGAGGCTGGTTCAGAATAGCCCTGGCACCACTGGTCTTCGCCGCTCAGCATACGGGGCAGGTAATGGGCCTTCTGTTCCGGCGTTCCATGGCCGATGAGAACCGGACCGCACATGCCGATCCCCATGGGCGAAAGGGGCGGCGCGCCTGCCGTGGCCAGCTCCCTGGCGAAGATATAGCGCTGGGCCGCGCTCCAGCCGCAGCCGCCGTACTCCACGGGCCAGGCCGGTGCCGCCCAGCCCCGGGCGTGCAGCTTGGCCTGCCAGGCACTGGCCAGGTCGTGGGGGGCATAGACGCTGGTCATCAGCCGGCTGAGGCGACGCATCTCCGGCGTCAGCTCGGCCTCCAGGAAGGCGCGCACCTCATCGCGGAAGGCCAGGTCCGCCGGGCTCCAGGTCACATGCATCGGTCGCCTCCCATCATCACTTGCCACGACAATGCACGGGTTCCGGTCCGGCAGCCTAGAGCCGGGCGGCGGCAATATCGCGTGGCGTCCGGACCAACAAGGCGATCAGGGCCTCTGCATGGCGGGCGATCTCGGCGGGGTCGGACATGTCGACCCCATAGGCGTGGCGCACCTCGCCGGCCAGGGTGAATGGGACCTGAGCCCCGGCCGACAGGATGTAGATGAGATTTCGGATCGGCAGGCGTGGCAGCCAGCCCTGGGCCATCAGGGTCTCCAGGGTCCGGGTCATACCGCGATGCTGGGGTTTGACGATCTGATCGGCGATCCAGGCCACCCGGTCAGAGTCGCCGACCGCCTCCTGGACCATGATCCGGGCGTGCTCGGGATGACGGGCGCAGTAGCTGACATAGTCGCGCAGGTTGGACTTGAACCTCTCGATCAGCGGCTGGCCGGTGGTGGCCCGCCAACCTCGCGCCAACTCGGTGTTCATGTGATCGATCAGTTGGCCCAGGGCCGCGCGCCACAGGTTGGCCTTGTCGGCAAAGTGGTAGCGAATCAGACTGTGTTCCACCCCGGCCCGGGCGGCGATCTCCCGGAGCGTTGCCCCGTCAAAGCCGCGCTCGGAAAACAGCGTCAGGGCCGCCTCAAGGATCGCCTGCCGTGTTGCCGCCACCGTCCGCGCGGTGCGGGCGGGTCGGCCTCTTGGGCGGGGGGCGATCACCGTCATCGGATGATTATTGCCCAACTGGACTAAAATAACTAGGGTCGCTGCGACCAAGAGGGAGGACATCGACATGACCCAAGCCTGGATGGACACGAGCCTGTCCCCCGACGCCCGCGCCCAACTGCTGATTCAGGAGCTCACCCTTGATGAAATGATCTCGCTGCTACACGGCCCGATGCCGGCCCTGGTCAGCCCGCCGCCGGCCGATGCGGCCATGGGGGCGGGTTACATACCAGGGGTCGACCGCCTGGGCATTCCGCCCCTGAACGAGACCGACGCCAGTCTGGGGATTGCAAATCCGCGTCAGGTGCGCGCTGGCGACGGGGCCACTGGCCTGCCGTCTGGCCTGGCCCTGGCCTCGTCCTGGGACCCCGACCTGGCCTACGCCGCCGGTGCGATGGTGGGGTCTGAAGCCCGCGACAAGGGCTTCAATGTCCTGCTGGGGGGCGGGGCCAACCTCGCGCGAGAGCCTCGCTGCGGCCGCAACTTCGAGTACCTGGGGGAAGACCCCCTGCTCACCGGCGTCCTGGCTGGCGAGGCCATTCGAGGCGCCCAGTCCAACAACATCGTCTGCACGGTGAAGCACTTCGTCCTCAACGATCAGGAGACCTGCCGCCATGTGGTGGACGCCCAGATCGAGGAGGGTGCCCTGCGCGAGAGCGACCTGCTGGCCTTCCA
>JANPAO010000185.1:0-10672 GCA_031429955.1 Phenylobacterium sp.
GTCGGCCCCGACTGGTCCCTGGTGATCCCCACCGTGGAGGGTGCCCTGGGCTCCGCCACAGGCCTGGTGGCCACAGCCCAGGCCCTGGGGTTGGCCGTTCACCCCTGGACCGTCCGGGCAGAGAACCAGTTCCTGCCCCAGGCTCTGCGCCAGGGGGCCGACCCCGCCGCCCATGGGGACGTCGACGCCCTGTTCCGCGCCCTCTACGCTGCCGGTGTCGATGGCCTGTTCAGCGACTTCCCAGGCCTGGCGGTCCAGGCGCGGCGCTAAGCTGCCGCGCCCCCGAACTGCAGGGAGGCCAGGCGGGCGTAGAGGCCGCCACGGGCGATCAGGTGGTGGTGGGTGCCCTGTTCCACCACGCGGCCCTTGTCCATCACCACGATGCGGTCGGCCTTGAGCACGGTGGCCAGGCGGTGGGCGATCACCAGGGTGGTGTGACCCACCATGGCCTCTTCCAGCGCCTTTTGAACCAGACGCTCGTTCTCGGCGTCCAGGGCGCTGGTGGCCTCGTCCAGCAGCAGGATCGGGGTTTCACGGATCAGGGCGCGCGCAATGGCCAGGCGTTGGCGCTGACCGCCCGACAGCGCCCGCGCCCGCTCTCCCAGCGGGGTGTCAAAGCCCTCGGGCAGGGCATCGAGGAACCTCTCGGCCTGGGCGGCTCGCGCGGCGGCGCGGATGGCCTCCAGGTCGGCGTCCTCGCGACCAAAGCGGATATTGTCCAGGGCCGAGCCTGAGAACAGCGGCGAGTCCTGAGCCACCAGGGCCATGCGAGCGCGAACCTCCGCAGGATCGGCCTGTCGGACATCGACTCCGTCGACACTCACCGTGCCAAACTGCGGGTCATAGAAGCGTAGCAGCAGGCGAAACACAGTGCTCTTGCCGGCCCCCGACGGCCCCACCAGGGCCACCCGCTCGCCCGGTGCCACCCGCAGATCGAAGTCCTGTAGCGCCGGCAGGTCCGGGCGGCCCGGATAGGCGAAGGTGATGTTGGAGAACACGATCTCCCCCCGCGCCGGGGCCGGCAGGTGTTTGGGAACCGGCGGGGCGGCGATGCCGGGGCGGGCGGCCAGCAGGTCGGAGATCCGCTCCATGGCCCCGGCGGCCTTCTGTACATCGCCCCAGGTTTCCCCCAGCGCCCCCACGGCGCCTGCCGCCATCACCGACAGGAAGGCAAATTGGATCAAGGCTCCCCAACTCATGTCGCCACGCAGGCCGGCATGGACGCCGAGCCAGAAGATGCCCACCACGCCCCCAAACACCAGACTGATCACCGCAGCGATCATCCCGGCCCGCGCCGTCATCCGCCGCAGCGAGGTGTGGAAGGAAGCCTCAACCGCCTCGCCGAACACCCGCGCGCCGGCTGCCTGGCGCCCAAAGGCCTGAACGGTCTCCAGGGCATCCAGCGTCTCGCCGGCATGGCCCACGGCTTGGGCGAACTGGTCCTGGGTCGAGGCGGTCAGTTGCCGGACCCTACGGCCAAACAGGAAGAGCGGCGCCAGCACCACAGGGATCAGCACCACCACCATACCGGTCAGGTGCGGGCTGACGATCACCATCAGCACCAAGGCCCCGATCAACATCAGGACATTGCGCAGGGCCACCGAGATCGAGGTGCCGATCAGGCTCTCGACGATCTGGATGTCGGTGGTCAGGCGCGACAGCACCTCCCCGGTGCGCATATGCAGAAAGAAGGCCGGATCCAGGGTCAGGATGTGGCCATAGGTGGTCTTGCGCAGATCGGCGACGATCCGCTCCCCCAGCTTGGTGACGAAGAAGTATCGGCAGGCCGAGGACAGGGCCAGAGCCACTGCCACCGCTCCCATCAGCCAGAACCACGGGTCCACTGAGGCGGCGGTGATCTGCGGATCGGTCAGGTGATCCACCAGCAGGCGTACGGCACCAGACAGACCCAGGGTGGAGGCTGCGGCGGCAATCAGGAACAGGCCGGCCAGGCCGGCGTCCCCCAGATGGGCCTTCAGGAAGGGTGTCAGCGCCGCCAGGGGTCTGATGTCGCGGCTCTTGGTCCGCCGCTCAGCCGCCTCAGAGATGTCCTGGGCCAGGGCGGCACCCACGGTCGGTCGGCCCTCGACGGCCGGCCCGGACCCAAAATCACTCATGAAAACCCGCGCCCTTGCTCTTGCCCCGCCTTTTCCTGTATAGGCGCGGCTCGTTTCGATCCGCCTGTTCCGGCGGGGCGATTTCTATACTGGCCGCTCCTTTACGTCGGAAGCCCGCGCGATGAAACAAGACACCCACCCCGACTACCACTTCATCAATGTGGTGATGGTCGATGGCACCACCTACCGCACGCGCTCCACCTACGGGAAGGAAGGCGCGACCCTGAACCTGGACATTGATCCGAAGACCCATCCGGCCTGGACCGGCGGCAACCAGCAACTGCTGGACCGTGGCGGTCGCGTGTCGCGCTTCAACGCCAAGTTCGGCGCCTTCACCCGCAAATAGGTCACTGTTCCGGGCTTCTAGCTCGGCAGGCGAAACTGAAAAACGCCGCGTGGACTGCGCGGCGTTTTTTGCTGCCTGGAATCTAGGGCCGCGCCTATCCGCCGAAGGCGGACCTCAGGCGATCAAACTGTGACTGAACCGGGTTGGGGGTCTCCACCTCGGTGTCTTCGATATACATTCGCCGATCGAGGTGACGCACCCGCTCATAGAGCCGGGTTGACCGTTCCAACAGCGTAAGCAGGCCGCTGGGAAGATCTTCGATGATCTCATGGCCGAGACCACAGACGTCCTCTGCGCCGAGCCGGTAGCGGTCGTCGCAGGCCCCCTCCGGCGGCATGTCGCCCTCTCGCACCGCCCTTTGCACCAGCAGCCAGGAGGCCACCTGCATCAGGCGCGTGGTCAGCCTCATGCTCTCGCCGGCATAGGCGAGCGCCGCATTGCGACCCAGCAGCTTGGATTCCTGACGGCCCGAGCCATCCAGATAGCCGGCGGTCTCCTCCACCAGGTCCATGCCCTCTTGGAAGGTGCGGTCAAAGAGCTCGGAGCGGGCAAAATCTTGGATCACGTCCGCCCGCCAGGCTCCCGCCAGCATAGTTCCATCGCTCATGAACCAAATGTCCCTGACAAACTCATGGGCGCACAGATGCGCCACTTGGCCGGGTTCGATGCAACCGGCGTGCCAAACTGACCCCCGGTCGGCATAGGCCCCTTGGCGAGGATAGAGATCACTCCGACCGGTTCCCGAACAGGGCGTCGGCGGCATCGCGACTGGCGCGCTTCTTCTGGATCTGGGCCTGACAGCGCGCGATCTCGCCCTGCAGGGTCTCAATCCGCTCCTGAAGCTCGGCGACCCCATAGAGCTCCAAGTCCTCGCGAACCGCCTCAGCCAGCCTCTGGCCGCGGCCGATCCGAACCTCCGCAGGCTCTTCCACAGAAGACCTCCCTTTGCCGGTTCCGAAACTACGCCTATCAGAACCCCCAACCATACCGTCACGCAAGTCCAGGGAGGCCACACCCATGAGCCAATCGACCATGACCGCTATCGCCGTCGAGGGCGGCAAGGGCGCTGCGGCTGACATGAAGGCCGTCCAAATCCCCCGGCCAGAGCCTGGTCCGGGCCAGATCCTGATCCGCGTGGCAGCCGCTGGCGTGAACCGGCCTGACCTCATCCAACGGATGGGGTTCTATCCGGCACCTCCAGGATCGCCCGACACCATGGGCCTGGAGGTCGCGGGCGAGGTGGTGGTGGCCGCGGGCCGCTGGCAGGTGGGCGATCAGGTGACCGCCCTGCTGGGGGGCGGTGGCTATGCAGAATATGCCGTGGCCGATGCCCGGCACGCCTTGCCGATCCCCAAGGGCCTGTCACTGTTGGAGGCCGCAGCCCTGCCCGAGACCGTCTTCACCGTCTTTGCCAATGTGTTTGAGCATGGCGGGCTACAGTCGGGGGAGACTCTGTTGGTCCATGGGGCCACCTCCGGGATCGGTGTGATGGCCATCCAGATGGGCAAGGCCGCCGGTGCCAAGGTGATCGCCACGGCCCGGGGGGCTGACAAGGCCGCTACCGCTAAGGCCCTGGGTGCCGATGTGGTGATCGACGCGACCTCCGAGGACTTTGCCGAGGTCACCAAACGTGAGGGCGGTGCCGATGTGGTCCTGGACATGGTAGGCGGTGACTATTTCGCCAAGGATCTCGATGCCCTGAAGATCGGCGGCCGGATCGTGTTCATCGCCAGCCAGGCCGGGGGCGAGGTGGCCCTGCAGATCGGCAAGATGATGATGAAGCGGGCGGTGATCACCGGCTCGACCCTGCGGCCCCGACCCGCCGACGAGAAGGCCCGGCTGGCCGCCGCCGTGGAGGCCACCGTCTGGCCCTGGGTCGAGGCCGGCAAGATCCGCCCCCGGATCGATGCCACCTTCTCATTGGCCCAGGCCGGTGCTGCCCACGCCCACCTGGAAGCCGGGGCCCATGTGGGCAAGGTGATGCTGACAACCTGACATCCTGGGGGGTCGGCGGGGCTTTGTGTCAGAACTGTAAGATCATAGGCGTTGACGCCCCTGCGGACCTCGCCCACGGTTTGGCGACATAAGCGCGACGCTGTTCTCCCAACCAAGGGACCGGCGTCCGACAAAGAATGCATTGCAGACCGTGGGCCCGACCCTGCGGTGGGAGGATTGTTTTGGAGCCCGGCCCTATTGCGCCGAACGAACGCGGCGTCGCGAGCGTCGCCTTGGAACGCCCCCCCGTCGGATTGAGCACCAAGCTGCTCTACGGCCTTGGCTCGGTGGCCAACTCCATCAAGGCCCGCGGCCTCTCCACCTTCCTGCTGATCTTTTACAATCAGGTGGTGGGTCTGCCGCCGCAGATGGTCTCCACCGCCATCTTCATCGCCCTGATCTTCGATGCTTTCTGCGACCCATTGGTGGGCCAGATCTCCGACAATTTCCGATCCCCCTGGGGCCGCCGCCACCCCTTCATGTATGCAGCAGCCGTGCCGGTGAGCGTGGCCTTCTTCCTGATCTGGAACCCGCCCATCGGCTGGAGCCAGGGGGAGTTGTTTGCCTATATGCTGGTCTGCTTGCTGGTGATCCGGCTGTTTGACACCTTCTTTGAGCTGCCCTCCTCGGCCTTGGCGCCGGAACTGTCGGAGGACTACAACGGTCGCACCACCCTGATCGCCCTTCGCGGCATGTTCGGGGTTTTCGGCGGCCTGGGCATGACCCTGCTGGTCTATCAGGTGTTCATGAAGGAGAACCCCGACGGCAGTGGCGGCATCACCGAGCGTGCCGGCTATTTCGGCTATTCGCTGTTTGCCTCCATTGTCATCTTCTGCGTCATTCTGATCTCCACCACCGGCACCTTCAAACAGATCCCCTATCTTCGCCAGCCCCCGGTTCGGAAGGTCGGGGTGCGTCAGATGGCACGCGAGATCGCCAGTACGCTGAACAATCGCTCCTTCCTGGTGGCCACGGTGGCCGGCATGTTCATCGCCATCGCCTTTGGCCTGAAGAACGCCCTGGACATCTATTTCGCGCTCTATTTCTTCCTGCTCAGCCAGACCCAGCTCTCGATCCTGACGGCGGTGGGCGTGATCGCAAGCCTCACCGGCGTGGCGCTCGCCCCCCGTGCCGGGGCCTGGCTTGGCAAGAAACACGCGGCCATCGCGATGTTCATCGGGGCCCTGTCCACCAGCGTGCTGCCCCTGACCCTGTCCTTGATGCACCTGGCGCCTGCGCCCGGGTCGGAGAATATGTTCCGATTTCTGATCGTCGAGGGCTTCTTCAGCATCACCATGGCCACCATTACCGGGGTCCTGCTGTCCTCGATGATCGCCGATGTGGTGGAAGACTCCGAAGTCAAGACCGGGCGCCGTTCCGAAGGCCTGTTGTTCTCGGCCGATAACCTGTTCAAGAAGATCGTCTCAGGCATGGGGGTGCTGATTTCCGGCAGCCTGTTGGCCTTCGTCAACTTCCCCACCAATGCCAAGCGCGGTGAGGTTGATCCCGCCATCCTGCGGGAACTGGCGATGATCTATCTGCCGACGGCGGCCCTGATGTTTGTCATCGCCATCCTCTGCCTGTTTGCCTTCAAGATCGACAAGGCGACCCATGAGTCCAATCTGGAAAAGCTGAAGGACGCTGCCGTCCTGGCCGCCCAGTCGGGCGTCGATGGCAAGATAGCCCCTGGAAACTAAGCTCAAGGCTCCCCCACCGACGAGACCCGACCCCCTGCGGCAGGACCCGCGCCCTCAGCCCACGAGCAGCCCATGTCCGAAGAGCACACGCCGGCCGCGCCCAAGCTCACCCTCTCCACCAAGCTGTCCTATGGGGTCGGCTCCATTGCCGTGGGGGTGGCCACCCTTGGCCTGTCTTCCTCCCTTCTGCAGCCCTATCTGAACCGGGTGATCGGCCTGCCGGCCATCTGGGTCGGGACGGCGATCATGTTGACCCTGATGCTGGACGCCGTGATCGATCCGGCCATCGGTCAGTGGTCCGACAAGCTGAGGACCCGTTGGGGGCGCCGCCACCCGCTGATGTACGCCTCGGCCCCCCTGATCGCCGTGGCTTGCATCGCTTTCTGGAACTCGCCCTCAAGCTGGTCACCCACCGCAACGGGGGTTTTCGTCATCGGCATGCTGGTGCTGCTTCGGCTCTGCGTCAGCCTCTATGAGATCCCATCGGCCGCCCTGGCCCCGGAACTCACCAGCGACTACCACCAGCGTACAACCCTGTTCAGCTATCGGTTCTTCTTCGGGGTGGTGGGCGGGCTTGGCATGAATGTCGTGCTCTACCAGGTCTTCCTGTCTCCAGCCGCAGGCGGGATCCTCAATCGCGGCGGCTATGCCAGCTTCGGCGTCCTGGCCGGCGGCATCATGCTGCTCTCGATCATTGTCTCGGCCCTGGGCACGCACCGTCACATCCCGGGCCTGTACCGGCCACCCGTCCGCCAGGTTCCCCTGCGCCAGGTGATCTCCGAGGTGGTGGGGACCATCAGCAATCCCTCCCTGGTGGTGGTGATGATCTCAGGCCTGTGTTCGGGGGTCGCCGGCGGCCTTTCTGCCGCGCTCAGCCAGTATTTCTATATTGAGCTGTGGGGTATCAGCGCCGCCTCCATCTCCTTCATTGCCATGGCTGGGGTGTTGGCCTCGGTCTCCGGGGTGGCCATTGCCGGGCCTGCGGCGCGCATCTGGGGCAAGAAGCGGGCGATGCTGGCCCTCTTCACCTGCTCGGTCCTGACCTCGGCGGTGCCCCTGTCCCTGTGGTTGCTGCACCTGGCGCCCACCGAGGGAAAGCTGGTCCTGACCCTGCTGGTGGTGGACTATTTCATTGCCACCACCCTGGCGATCTCGGGCTTCATCATCATATCCTCGATGATCGCCGATGTGGTGGAGGACGCCGCGGTCGCCACCGGCGTGCGCTCGGAGGGCCTGCTGCTGGCCGCCAACGGGCTGCTGCCCAAGTTCTCCGGCGGCATCGGGGTGTTTCTTTCAGGGGCTCTGCTGACCCTGGTGGCCTTCCCCGCCCATGCGCCAGCAGGCAGTGTGAGCCCGGAGATCATGCGCCACCTGGCCCTGATCTTCCTGCCCATCAATACCGGGATGAGCCTGCTCTCGATCCTGGTGCTGCTGCCCTACAGGATCGACGAGGCGGGCCACGCCGCCAATCTCGCCACCCTGAGAGCGACCGCCATCGCCCCCGCCGAGGCCTTGGACGCCTCATCACCCCCGCCGCCATAGGCTGCGGGGGCACCACGTCGATCAGATCTCTTACAAACCGCCCAGCGTGGCCAGGGCCACCCCACCGTCCACCGCGATGGTTTCCCCCACCACATAGTCGCCGGCCCGGCTGGCCAGATAGATGGCGGCTGCGGCCATGTCCTCGTCGCGACCGATGCGGCGCGAGGGGATCTGCTTGGCGATGGCGTCACCCTGGTCGCGGGCCACTCGGTTCATCTCCGAGGCAAAGGCCCCCGGCGCGATCCCGGTGACATTGATGCTGTCCTCGATCAGCTTGGCGGCCATCCGGCGGGTCAGATAGATCAGGCCCGACTTGGAGGCATGGTAGGAATAAGTCTCCTGCGGATTGAGACGGATGCCGTCGATGGAGCAGATATTGATCACCTTGGCCGGCTGCTCGCGGCTGGCGGCGGCCTTCAACACCCCGTGCAGGGCCTGGGTCAGGAAGAAGGGCGACTTCAGGTTCAGGTCCATAACCTTGTCCCAGCCGCTCTCGGGGAACTCATCAAAGGGTGCGCCCCAGGCCGCACCGGCATTGTTCACCAGGATGTCGAGCTTGGCCTCATGCTCGCCAAACCGTGCCGCCAGCGCCTTGCAGCCCTCGACGGTGGCCACATCCTGCGGCAGGGAGATGCAGTTGGGGCCCAACTCGGCGGCGGTCTCGTCGCAGGCGCCGGGCTTGCGCGACGAGATATAGACCTTGGCGCCTTGCTCGATGAAGCCCGCGGCGATCATTTTGCCGATTCCGCGCGAGCCGCCGGTAACCAGGGCCACGCGGCCCTTCAGTGAGAACAGATCCATCGCCATCCGACACGTCCCTTTTTGAGCCTTGATGACAAGGTCATAGACCGCCCTTGATAGGGCGAAAACCCCCAGCACATTTGACTCGCGCGGTGCGCGAGAGGCCTGTAACAAGCGTTTGAATCCTAGCTGTCCGTCTCAGAGACAGCCCCGAAACCGCCCGCCGAGGATACGCCCATGACCACCGTCAATGCTGTGACCGACCTGACCCTTGAGGGTGACATCGCCGTCATCACTCTCAACTCGCCGCCGGTGAATGCCCTGTCCTCCAAGGTGCGCGAGGGGCTCTTCGAGGCCTTCAAGGCGGCCAATGCCGATGCCGCCGCCAAGGCCATCGTGCTGATCTGCGAGGGTCGCACCTTCATCGCCGGCGCCGATATCACCGAGTTTGGCGGGGCCATGGCTGGGCCGAGCCTCACCGATGTGCAGGACATGATGGAGGGCTCCACAAAGCCGGTGGTGGCCGCCATCCATGGCACCGTGCTGGGCGGTGGTTTGGAAGTGGCGCTGTGCGCCCACTTCCGTGTCGCTGTCCCCTCGGCGAAGTTTGGTCTGCCGGAAGTCAACCTGGGCCTGCTGCCCGGCGCCGGCGGCACCCAACGCCTGCCCCGGGTGGTTGGCCCCGAACGCGCCCTGGAAATGATGACCAGTGGTCGTCACGTCCCGGCCAAGGAGGCCCTGGCCGGCGGTCTGACCGACGAACTGATGGAGGAAGGCAAGCTGCGCGAAGGGGCCCTAGCCTTCGCCGCCAAGGTGGTGGCCGAGAGCCGTCCCCTCACCCGGATCCGCGACCAGAACGCCAAGGTCGAGGCCGCCCGCGGCAAGCCCGAGATCTTTGCCGACTTCCGCAAGGCCAATGCCCGCAAGTTCCGCGGCTTCCTGGCCCCGGAGTACAATATCCAGACCATTGAGGCCGCCGTGAACCTGCCCTTCGACGAAGGGTTGAAGGTGGAGCGCAAGCTGTTTGCCGAGCTGATGAGCGGCAGCCAGTCGGCCGCCCAGCGCTATTCCTTTTTCGCCGAGCGTCAGGCCCAGAAGATCCCCGGCATCGCTGATGACACCCCGCTGATTCCCATCAGGAAGGTCGGTGTCATCGGGGCCGGCACCATGGGCGGCGGCATTTCCATGAACTTCGCCAATGCCGGCATCCCGGTGGTGATCGTTGAGCAGAAGCAGGAGCCCCTGGACAAGGGCCTGGCCATCATCCGCAAGAACTATGAGCGGACCGCGGCGCGGGGCGGCATCACCGCAGCCCAGGTGGAGGAGCGCTGCGCCCTGATCACGGGCTCGCTGTCGATGGAAGACAGCTTCGGCGACGTGGATCTGGTGATCGAGGCCGTGTTCGAGCGGATGGACATCAAGAAGGACATCTTCACCAAGCTGGACGCCATCTGCAAACCTGGCGCGATCCTGGCCACCAACACCTCGGGCCTGAACATCGACGAGATCGCCTCGGCGACCAAACGCCCGGAGGCGGTCATCGGCCTGCACTTCTTCTCCCCGGCCAATGTCATGAAGCTGCTGGAGATCGTCCGCGCCGACCACACGTCGGACTCGGTGATCGCCACCTCGATGAAGCTGGCCAAGCAGATTGGCAAGGTCGCGGCCCTCGTGGGCGTCTGCCCCGGCTTCGTCGGCAACCGCATCCTCGGCGCCCGCCAGCGGGAGGCCCAGAAGCTGGTCCTGGAAGGTGCCATGCCCTGGGACGTGGACCGCGTGCTCTACGACTTCGGCTTTCCCATGGGTCCCTTCGCCATGAGCGACCTGGCCGGCCTGGATATCGGCTGGGTCAAGGAACGCTCCAAGGGCGAGACTATCCGCGACGTGCTCTGCGAAGCTGACCGTCGGGGCCAGAAGACCGGTGCCGGCTATTACGACTATGACGAAAACCGCAATGCCAAGCCCTCACCCTTCACCGAAAAGGTGATCCACGACTTCATCGTCAAGTCCGGCGCCAATCCCCGCACCATCGGCGACGAAGAGATCCTGGAACGCTGCATCTATCCGATGATCAATGAGGGCATGAAGATCCTCGAAGAGGGCAAGGCCATCCGCGCCTCCGACATCGATGTGGTCTGGCAGAACGGCTATGGCTGGCCGGTCTATCGTGGCGGCCCGATGTGGTACGGCGACCAGATCGGGGCGGCCAAGGTGCTCGCCAAGATGCAAGAGTT
>JANPAO010000186.1:0-5197 GCA_031429955.1 Phenylobacterium sp.
TGCGGCGCGATGCCTATATTGCCGTCTACATCATGACCGACCGGATGCGCGGCACCCTCTATATCGGCGTCACCAACAAGCTCTCCCGCCGCATCTACGAACATCGCGAAGGGATCTATCCCGGCTTCACCAGGACCTACGGGCTGAAGCGCCTCGTCTGGTATGAGCCGTTCGAGATCATGACCAACGCGATCCAGCGTGAGAAGTCGCTCAAGCGCTGGCCGCGCGACTGGAAGATCAACCTGATCGAGCGAGAAAACCCGCACTGGGACGATCTCTATCCGGGGATCCTCTAGCGGCGACCACACCATTCCCCCCGTCATCCTAGGCCTCGTGCCTAGGACCCCTTCGTCCGCGCCTCGGCCATGCAGGGAGGCGCGGGAAGGTCGAACATGACCCGGCAACTCAGCGCAACCGAGAGAGGGGTCCTAGGCACAAGGCCTAGGATGACGGGGAATTACGGTGACGCTGTATGAAATGAAACAGCAGGCTCAGACCTCGTTCGCATTGGGCCAGACCGGGATGGGACTTTCGACCCCGACCCTGCTCCGCAGGACCACCTTCTCCCACAGGGGGGAGAAGGGCGCTACCGTCCCTCAGCCCACCGCATCCAGCCGGTCGGCGATCCAGATCTTGATCAGGGACTGACGGGTCACGCCGCGCCGGGCGGCCTCGATGTCCAGGCGGCGGACCATCTGGTGGCGACATTGACGCGCCGCTTCTCCAGGCCCGGACGGCGGACGGTGGACCCGTCGATGTGGGCGTCCACGTTCTCGCCGGCGTCGAACTTGGCGTCGAAGGCCTCGCCGCTAATCGTCTTGGCTGTCATAGGCGCTCTCCTTGCAACCCCATATTCGCACCAGACGAAGACTTGCGCGAAAGCGGTATGATTTCCACTTCCGAAGTTTCGTGGCCTTCACGCCGGAGGTGACAATCGTTGGCGTGGTTCCAGCCATGGAAAACACCACGGATTGATGCTATCTTCCGTGCATGCGCACCACCCTTGCCCTCGACGATGATCTGCTGAACCAGGCCCGCGACCTCACGGGGGTGCGGGAAAAATCCGCCCTGGTGCGGGAGGCGCTAAAGGCGCTGATCGAGCGGGAGAGCGCGCGGCGGTTGGCGCGGCTGGGGGGCAGCCAGCCCCACCTGACGGACATTCCGAGGCGCCGGTGATCCTGGTGGACACCTCGATCTGGATCGACCACCTGCGCGGCGTGAACGCCGACCTCGCAGCCAAGCTGGAGGCCGGTCAGGTCCTCACCCACCCCCTGGTGATCGGCGAACTGGCCATGGGTGACCTGCGGCCCCGCGAGGTGGTGCTGCGAAGTCTTGTCCAGCTTCCTCAGGCCGTCGTTACACGCGACGACGAGGTGCTGGTCTATATCGAGCGCCTGGCGCTGCACGGCAGGGGCATCGGCTATATCGACGCCCACCTGCTGGCCTCGACCGCCCTGACCCCGGACGCAGAACTCTGGACGCGCGACCGGCGGCTGGCCGAGATCGCCGGGGCGCTGGGGCTCACCCCGACAACCCCGCCAACCGGTTGATTACCCGTGCCTGAAGCGTAAGCGGCCGCTCCGGGAGGTCAGCGCGCGCCCCCCGAGTTCCCAGCTCATAGTTCAGGATCGGCGACAGCCAGCGTTCCGCCGTGGTCAGGTCCCAGCCCTTGCGGGCGGCGTAGTCGGCACCGGGCGGATGCCGCGATCGTTTTCGCCGATCAGGGCCTCGACGTCGAAGGGCTCGTCCGGCGCATAGCCCCCACCATCGACGCCCCGGTGACACCATCATGTCCAACGGCGTCAACGTAACTCAGCTTAGCTCAGGCGTCGGGTGCGCGAGCTCCGTGCCGAACTGTCAGTATTTCAGCCACGTCACCGCGAATGCGATATCGAATGAGATAGGGCACGATAATCGTTAGCTCGCGTCGCCCGCCGGGGACGATGCGACCACGCTCTGGCTGGGCGCGTAGCCCATCTCCAGCCTCGATCAACCGCCGCGCGAAACGTTGCGCCGCCAGCGGACTGAATTCGCCAATATAGACCCGGACGCCTCAAGATCGGCGAGGGCTCGCCGGGTCCAGACTACCTGGACCAAGATTTCGGCGCGGGCTTTTCGCCAGGGGTGCCCCAGGTCTCCAGCCAGGCCGAGACCTCTTTGTGAGGCACAACTCGGCCTCCGTCAGCATCGGCCTCACCCTCGCGCAGGGCTTGCGCTTCAGCGTCGAGGTCGGGCGTATCGAACAGAGTTGGCTCGGTTTTCACAAGCTGAGGTTAGCACGACAAAAGGTGAACGACAAATCGGCGGATTGCCCGCTCGCAGACCACGCGTCGTTTGTTGCCGACACGATCTGAGGCTAGGATTCATTGAAACCTATCTCCAAGTCTATCAAGCCCACCCTCCGCCTCCGCGCACAAAACCCGCCACGCCACCCATGCCCACCTACTATGCAGACCTCGTGAAGATCATGTTGGCGCACGGATGCTGGCAGATTGAGGGGGGAAAGGGCAGCCATGAGAAGTGGCGCAGCCCGATCAACAATCGAACGGTGACGGTGCCCCGATCCAAAAGCCGTCACACAGCCAATGAAGTCCTGAAGCAACTCGGCATCGGCAAGGCGTTCTAGGGCTAAGCGAAGGCGAACGCACGCTGGGCTGAAAACTCGACGGCGACGCCATGCCCGTGGCCGTTCTCGTTGGCGGCCAGCATCTCAGGGGCCAGTTCCGCCAGAAGTTGCTCAAACTCCGCCAAGGTGTCGGCCTCGATGACCAGGCCCGGGATGTCGGTTTCGGAGATCCACACAGAGGCCTCGGGATCCCAGGAGGCCCTGACGAAGTAGGATTTTTTCACGATCTGCTTTCCCCGCTCGACCGGGTACCCACGTTGGGTTTGTGATCCAGACTATGCCTGTTGCGCGGCAAAGGCGTCAACATATTGCCAGGGTCCGACCCCCTACTTCCCCCGCTCATAGTTCAGGATCGGCGACAGCCAGCGTTCCGCCGTGGCCAGGTCCCAGCCCTTGCGGGCGGCGTAGTCGGCGACCTGGTCCTTTTCGATGCGGCCGACGCCGAAATAGTGGGCCTCCGGGTGGGCGAAGTAGAGGCCTGATACGCTGGCCGGCGGGGTCATGGCGAAGCTTTCGGTGAGCGCCATGCCGGTCTGGGCCGGGGCGTCGAGGATGCGAAACAGCTCGGCTTTCTCGGTATGGTCGGGCTGGGCGGGGTAGCCGGCGGCTGGCCGGATGCCGCGATAGGTTTCGCCGATCAGGGCCTCGATGTCGAAGGGCTCGTCGGGGGCATAGCCCCACAGTTCGGTGCGCACGCGGCGGTGCATGGCCTCGGCAAAGGCCTCCGCCAGGCGGTCGGCCAGGGCCGCAGCCAGGATGGCGGAATAGTCGTCGCCCTTGTCCTTGAAGGCCTTGGCGATCTCCGGCTCGCCGTGGCCGGCGGTGACGGCAAAGCCGCCGATCCAGTCGCGCTGGCCGATGGGGGCGATGAAGTCGGCCAGCGCCACATTGGCCCGTCCCCCCTCGCCCTTGGACATCTGCTGGCGCAGGCTGTGCAGGCGGGTGAGTTCGGTGGTGCGGGTCTCGTCGGTCCAGACCACCACGTCGTCGCCATCGGCATTGGCCGGCCAGAAGCCCACCACGCCGCGCGCCTCGAACCACTTCTCGGCGATGATCTGTTTCAGCATCGCCTGGGCGTCCTTGAACAAGTCGGTGGCCGCCTGGCCCACCACCTCGTCCTCCAGGATGGCCGGATAGCGCCCGGCCAGTTCCCAGCTTGAGAAGAACGGCGTCCAGTCGATGTGGCGGGCCAGATCCTCCAGGTCATAGGCGGCAAAGGTGCGGGTGCCCAGGAAGCTGGGGGGCGTGGTCTGCCACTCGGAAACCTGGAACCGGTTGGCCCGCGCATCGGCCAGGCTGGCGCGGGAGCGGTTGGTGTTTCCCCGGGCAAACTGCTCGCGAACCTTGATATAGTCGGCGCGGGTCTCGGCCTGGATGCGGTCCTTCTCGGTGGCCGAGAGCAGGCCGGAAACCACGCCGACGGCGCGGCTGGCGTCCAGCACATAGGTGGTGGAGCCGCGGGTATAGCCGGGCTCGATCTTCACCGCAGTATGGGTCTTGGAGGTGGTGGCCCCGCCGATCAGCAGGGGAATGGTAAAGCCGCGCCGCTCCATCTCGCTGGCCACATAGACCATCTCGTCCAGGCTGGGGGTAATCAGGCCAGACAGCCCGACAATGTCCACCTGGTGGGCGATGGCCTCGTCCAGGATGCGGTCGGCGGGCACCATGACGCCCAGGTCGATGACCTCGTAATTGTTACACTGCAGCACCACGCCGACGATGTTCTTGCCGATGTCGTGGACGTCGCCCTTGACCGTGGCCATCAGGATCTTGCCGGCGTTCTCGCGGGGCTTACCGGCCTTTTCGGCCTCCATGAAGGGCATCAGATAGGCCACGGCCTGCTTCATCACCCGGGCCGACTTCACCACCTGGGGCAGGAACATCTTGCCTGAGCCAAACAGGTCCCCCACCACGTTCATCCCGTCCATCAGCGGGCCTTCGATGACGTGCAGCGGGCGCGCCACGGTCAGGCGCACCTCCTCTGTGTCGGCCTCGATAAAGTCGGTCAGGCCGTGGACCAGGGCATGGGCCAGGCGCTTGGCAACGGGCAGGTCGCGCCAGGCCAGGTCAGGCCCCTTGGCCTCCGACTTGCCGCCCTTGTACTTGGGGGCCAGCTCCACCAGCCGCTCGGTGTTGGAGATGGCGGTGCGCTGGGGCCGGTTGAGGATCACATCCTCCACGGCCTCCCGCAGTTCCTCCGGGATGTCGTCATAGACCGGCAGGTCCCCGGCATTGACGATGCCCATGTCCATGCCGGCGGCAATGGCGTGATAGAGGAACACCCCGTGGATGGCCCGGCGCACCGGCTCATTGCCCCGGAAGCTGAAGGACACGTTGGACACCCCGCCGGACACCCGGGCCAGCGGCAGGGTCTGCTTGATGATGCGCGTCGCTTCGATAAAGTCGACGGCATAGTTGTTGTGCTCGTCGATCCCGGTGGCCACCGCAAAGATGTTGGGGTCGAAGATGATGTCCTCGGCCGGGAACCCCACCTCGTCCACCAGGATGCGATAGGCCCGGGTGCAGATCTCCACCTTGCGGGCGCAGGTGTCGGCCTGGCCCTGCTCGTCA
>JANPAO010000187.1:0-2308 GCA_031429955.1 Phenylobacterium sp.
GATGCCCAGGCGCATCTATGGCGATCCGTCGTCGCCGCAATCGGGGGTGATTTGATCGTGCGGAGATACTGTCTTGCAGACGCCCGCTGAGGTCAGGATCTTTGGTGAAACCTTGGCGGAGATCGTTCGGGGGTCTGGCCTGATCGGCGCCGCCGATCTGTCCGCGCCTGTCGCTCTGGCAGTGTTTCCTGAGGCCTTCCTGATCGACAGCCTGCAGGTGATGCGGCGGATCGGAATCGATCCAGAGGAGGCCGCCTGCCTCTGCGCCATCTATATGGGTGTTCATCAGGCCCTGGTCCTGGCCAACGAAGATCAGGCCTCAGCACCCTGGCCGGGCGACTATGGGCTACTCGTCGCCGTGGCCCAGGCCCGTCTGGCCGTCGAGCGCTTGGGGCCGCTGTTTCTACTGTTTGAGACCGGCCTTGGCGAACAGATGGCACAGCGCCGTCGAGCGATGATATGAGAAATATTAGCTAAAACACTTTGATAAATCTAATCAATCGGATCAAATCTCAACCAAGACATTAACCGAGGCCTCCCCTCAGAACACAACAGCCAGCGGTCGTTGTCGTTCAGCATCCGCAGTTCGCGAAACCCCGATAGATCCCGGGTGCTTGTCACCAGGGTCGTCACGCTATGGGTCGCTTCGGCATCGGCGCGCAGCTTGGCAATCTTGGCCTCGGCCCCGGCGATCCAGTCGTGGATCTCGATCAGCACGACAGCCTGGGCGAAGGCAGCGAAGGTGGCCTCGTTGATGACGTCGAACTCGCCGCCCTCGATATCCACCAAGAGCAGGGCGCGGGCGCGTTCATCGGCAGGTATCTCTTCGAAGAACTGGAGTGTCGCCTCACCACGGATAAGCACCCGATCTGCCACCCCATTGAGGTCGGCATTGGCCTGGATGGTATCGCGACCCTTCGGGGTGATCTCATAACAGTAAGTCTTGGCAAACAGCTGGTTCACCAGCACGCCGACGCCATAATAGCCATCGGCGGCCCCCAGATCGATGAAGACATCCCGGCTGCGTGGCAGGGCTTCAAGCACCTCGAGCACCTCGCGCTCATAGAGCCCAAGGGCCATCACCCCTCGGTCCGCGGCTCCCCAGTGGCTGTCTGTTCGCAGCTTCAAGCCCCTTAGGGGGCCATAGGCGACAGTGTTCTTGTGAAAGTCCGCCACGGAGTTGGAGACTTGGCGACGCCGGCGATCGACCAGGCTGGCCAGGATGTTCGGATGATGGTCGGCAATGTGGTTGGCAATGTCCGATAGGGTGGCCACAGGGGACTTCGGGTCGGCCATGGGGTGAAAAGCTCCGCCTCCCTGGAATGTCGGGATGCCACATACTGCCATCAGACGCGCAACTCTTCGAGGTCCACCGCTCGCCCCGCGCGCCTATGGCCTTCCCCAAGGCCACCCGGCTACAAGGCCCGGAAACAAGGGAGCGACCACAATGACCAAGTCCGCAGGCCGCAAGTCGATTTTCATCACCGGGGCCGCTTCGGGGATGGGACGGGAGACCGCGCGGCTGTTCCACCAGAAGGGCTGGTTCGTTGGCGGCTATGACGTCAATGCCGACGGCCTTTCGAGCCTGGAGGCCGAGCTGGGCCCTGAGAACTGCCTCGTCCGCACCCTGGACGTCACCGACCGCGCCGACTACCAGGCCGCCTTCGCGCAGTTCGGCGCGGCGACAGCGGGGACGCTCGATCTGCTCTACAACAATGCCGGGATCGGTCGGGGCGGACCCTTTGCCGACCAGGCCTTCGAAGACATTATGGCCGTGGTTCAGGTCAATTTCGTGGGCGTCCTGATCGGTATCCACGAGGGGATCGGCCTGCTGAAGGCCACGCCGGGTTCGCTCTGCTTTACCACCTCATCATCCTCGGCCACCTTCGGCATGGCCGGGATCGCCGTCTATTCGGCCACCAAGCATGCGGTGAAGGGCCTTAGCGAGGCCCTGTCGGTGGAGTTCAAGGCCTATGGGGTCCGGGTCGCCGATGTTCTGCCTGGCTTGATCGACACCCCAATCCTGCCGCCGGGCGCCGCGGCCGGTGCCCCCAAGGAGGGCCTGTTCCGCGCCATCCCGCCTATGGAAGTCGCCAAGGTGGTCTGGGAGGCCTACCACTCCGACAAGCTGCACTGGTATGTCCCGCCCGAACTCGTCGAACTGGACAAGGCCGCCACCCTGGCCCCGGAGGCGACGCGGGATCAGATGGCCGCAGGGTCGCTGTTTTCGATGAAGACGGAGGGCTAAGCTACAGCGGGTCCCATGGGCCATGCTCAGACGCGCCCCCTCTGGGCTACCGAATGCACA
>JANPAO010000188.1:0-2333 GCA_031429955.1 Phenylobacterium sp.
CCACCACCGAGGCCTCGTCGATCACCGGGTCGGTGTCGGGTTGCAGCACGATGGAGGTGACCCCGCCGGCGGCGGCGGCCAGGCCTGCGGACTACAAGGTTTCCTTGGTCTCGGAACCGGGCTCGCCGGTCTTGACCCGCAGGTCCACCAGACCCGGCGCCAGCATGGCACCCTGGGCATCGATGACCTCGACGTCGGGGGCCAGGGCTCCCAGATCATGACCGTGGCTGACATCGGCAATCTTGCCGTCGGCCACCAGCAGAGCTCCGGGGCCATCCCAGCCGCTGGCCGGGTCGACGATGCGGGCATGGATAAAGGCGGTGGGCCGGGCGCTCATCAGGCGTTGTCCAGTCGCGCGGCCAGGGAGGCCAGCACGGCCATCCGGGCGGCCACCCCCATCTCCACCTGATCCTGAATCAGGCTGACGCTGAGGTCGTCAGCCACATCGGAGTCGATCTCCACGCCTCGGTTCATGGGGCCGGGATGCATGACCCGCACATGGGCGGCGGCATAGGCCAGCTTCTCGCGGTCGAGGCCAAAGAAGCGGAAGTACTCCCGCTGCGAGGGGGCCAGCACCCCGTCCATCCGCTCCAGTTGCAGCCGCAGCATCATCACCACGTCACAGCCTTCGATGCCCTCGCGCATGTTGTCATAGACCGCCACGCCCCAGCGTTCGGCCTGAGCTGGCATCAGGGTGGGCGGCCCCACCAGCCGCACCTCGGCGCCCAGCATCTGCAGCAGGCTGACATTGGACCGCGCCACACGGCTGTGCAGGACATCGCCGCAGATGGCGATCCGCAAGCCCGCGATCCGCCCGAAGGCCCGGCGCATGGAGAGCGCATCCAGCAGGGCCTGGGTGGGGTGCTCATGCTGCCCGTCGCCGGCATTGATCACCGAGCAGGTGACCTTCTGCGAGAGCAGGCTCGCGGCCCCCGACGAGGCATGGCGCACCACCAGCAGGTCCGGCTGCATGGCGTTCAGGGTCACGGCGGTGTCGATCAGGGTCTCGCCCTTGGAGATCGATGAAGACCGTGGGCGCATATTGACGACGTCGGCCCCCAGCCGCTTGCCCGCCAGCTCAAAGGAACTCTGGGTCCGCGTCGAGTTCTCGAAGAACAGGTTCATCAGCGTCCGACCCTTCAGCAGGTCGAGCTTTTTGGAGGTTTGCCGATTGAGCGACACAAACCCGTCGGCGAGATCCAGGAGGTTGGCCACCTCCACCTCGTTCAAATCGAGCACCGATAGGAAGTGTCGCCGCGGGAACGGAAAGGTTCTGCCAAGAACCTCGTTCAGACCAGGAGGCATGTTTGTCATTAAAGGGGCGTCTTAGGGGACCTTGCGGCAGGCGCCAAGGGGGCAGGCCGTTTCGCCCACAGGTCTAGCCGCAGGTTGCACACGGCGAGAAGATGCCTCTGCTTTGGACTCCCGTCGCCGCGGCGCTTGAGGCAAAAGCGCCATTGCCTGTGGCTGGCCCGTGTTTGAGTCCGGCCGTTGATACCATCTGGAGCCAAGATGAATCTTCGAGAGTTGCTGGAGGATGTCTCTGAGCGTGATGACGCCTGGCACCTGGAGGCCGCCGAGGGGTGGACCCAGGGGCGCACCTTGTTTGGCGGGCTCACGGCGGCGCTCTGCGCGCATGTGGCACAGCGGACCCTGGGAAGCGACCTGCCGCCTCTGCGCTCGGCCCAGGTGGCCTTTGTGGGGCCTGCGGCGTCGCCGCTGCAAATCAAGGCCGTTGAACTGCGGCGGGGGCGGTCGGCCACCGTCGTTTCGGTAGATTGCCAATCGGAAGCCGGTCTGGCCGCCCGGACGCTCCTGACCTACGGCACCGGTCGGGTGAGCACGGTGAGCCACGATAGCAGCCTGGCGCCCCAGGTTCTCCCTCCAGAGGGGTGTGAACCCTTCATGCCGCCGCGCGATGGCCCTCAGGGGTTCTTTCAGAAGTTTGATATTCGCCAGGCAGGCCATTCCCGACCGCTCTCGGGCGGCCCACCGGAATTTCTGGCCTGGGTGCGGCTTCGTGAACCTGAGGGAGTGGATCCGACCCTGGCTCTCCTGGCCCTGGCCGACAGTCTTCCGCCGGCCGTCATGACGGTGTTTGCGGCTCCAGCCCCCATCTCCACCATGACCTGGTCCATCGACCTGGCCCATCTGCCCGATCCCACCGCCTGGAACCTGTTGCGCTCCACCAGTGAGCAGGCGGCGGACGGCTATTCGCAGCAGGCGATGTCGATGTGGGATGTGGCGGGCCGCCGGCTGGCGGTAGCACAACAGGTCGTCGCCATCTTCACCTAGGACGAAGCCGGTCCAGCGCCCCCTGCAGGATCCAGCCT
>JANPAO010000189.1:0-4489 GCA_031429955.1 Phenylobacterium sp.
CGGAGCGGCTTGCTCCGAAGAGGCTCTCCATGAAAACCCGCAAGCTTGGTCCGTTCGAGGTTTCCGAAATCGGCCTCGGCTGCATGAGCCTCAGCCACGCCTATGGCGCCCCGCCGCCTCGGCCCCAGGCCGAGCGGGTGCTGCTGGAGGCGCTGGACGAGGGCTACACCTTCTTCGACACCGCCGCCGTCTATGGCCTGGGCCATAACGAGACCCTGGTCGGCGAGGTCCTGAGCCCGCACCGCGACAAGATCGTGCTGGCCTCCAAGTGCGGCATCACCGACGCCACCGGAACCCAGCGCGGGATCGACGGGCGGCCGGAAACCATCAAGGCGGTGTGCGAGGTCAGCCTGAAGCGCCTCAAGACCGAGGTCATCGATCTCTATTACCTGCACCGTTGGGACCGGTCCGTGCCCATCGAGGACAGCGTCGGCGCGCTGGCCGAGCTGGTCGCCGAGGGCAAGATCCGCAGCATCGGCCTGTCGGAGGTTTCCGCGCCCACCTTGCGCCGCGCGCACGCCACCCACCCGATCGCCGCCCTGCAGACCGAATACTCCCCCTGGACCCGCAATCCGGAGATCGCGGTACTGCAGGCCTGTCGCGATCTGGGCGTCACCTTCGTGGCCTTTAGTCCTGTCGGCCGAGGCTTCTTGGCTGGCGGTGCCTCGGACCCGAGCGCGTTTCACGAGGGCGACATGCGCCTGGGGATGCCTCGGTTCCAGGGCGAGGCCTTGAACGCCAATCTGGAACTACTGTCGGCTTTCAAGGGCTTAGCGCGGGAAGCCGCCTGCACGCCGGCGCAACTGTGTCTGGCCTGGTTGCTGGCCAGGGCCGAAAACATCATCCCCATTCCCGGAACCACCAACCCCGACCACATGATCGAGAACGCTGGCGGAGCCGCGATCACCCTGTCAGCTGACGTGCTGGCGCGGGTCGATGCCGTCGTGAATGCCGAGACGGTCGCGGGCGCGCGCTATGCGCCGGCCATGCAGGCCTCGGTGGACACCGAGGGTTAGGACGCGGTCCTCCAGGTCTCACAGCATGACCGGCGGCTGACAGGCCCTCCGATTGGCCCTATGTCCTGCCCATGCTCAGCTTGCCGCCGCCCGAGGTCGAAGTTCTCATCGTCAGTCCGCCGCGCCTGCCGGCCCTCGGCGGGGCGGCGGTGTTTGATGTGCAGCAGTTGAGTCTTGAGGATCTCAAGACTGCCCCGCGCTTGGACCTGGCGCTGAAGCGGACGCCAGGGGTTTCGCTGTTTCGTCGCACCGGGAGTGAGGCGGCCAATCCGACCATCCAGGGTATTTCCTTGCGCGGCATCGCCCCCTCGGGCGCAGGCCGAGCCCTGGTGACTCTGGAGGGGGTGCCACAGAACGACCCCTTCGGGGGATGGGTGATCTGGTCTTCCCTGCCGCCGGAGGGGCTGGAGAGCGTCACCATCGTGCGCGGTGCCGGAGCAGGTCCCTATGGGGCTGGTGCCCTGACCGGGGTGATCGCCCTGGAGGAGCGGGGCACCCGTGACAGCGTGCTTGACCTTTCGGGGGGCCAGCGCGGGGGGCTGCGGGGTGCGGTGTCCCTGGGCGCGCCGGGCCTGAGGGTGACGGCCAGCGCCGAGACGTCCAACGGCTATGTGCCCGTGCGGCGCGGGCGGGGCGCGGCCGATGTCGCCACCACGCTGGAGGCCGGCAGTCTGTCAGCTCGGGTGCAGGGCCAGCGCCAGGGTGTCGTGGGAGCCCTGCGTCTTGGGGTCTATGAGGAGCAGCGGGGGGCGGGCCTGATAGGGGCCAGGTCCACCGCCAGAGGCGGGTCGGCCGTCCTGACCCTGGCCCATGTGGTCGAGGGCGGTGGCTGGCGGGTGCAGGCCTGGACGCGCGCCAGCGACCTTGCCAATCGTTCTGTGGCCGTTGCGGCGGGGCGATCTGCGACGACGCCGGCGTCTGATCAGTATTCCACCCCGGCCTTGGGCTATGGCCTCAACGCTGCCTGGCAAGGGCGCGGCGAGGTCTGGTCCTGGGAGGTGGGGGGCGACGCCCGCTTTGCGGATGGCGAGGCGCGGGAGCGGTTTCGCTACCAGGCCGGCGCGTTCACGAGGGGCCGTGTCTCCGGCGGCAGCACCGCCGTGGGCGGGATCTATGCGGAGCTGGCGGCCGAGCGCGGCGCGGCCCTGTTCACCGGCGGGGCGCGGGTCGATGGCTGGCGCGCGCAGGACGCGGTGCGGCGCGAACGGGACCTGGCCACGGGCGCGGTCACCCTGAACCAGACGACGCCCGACACCTCCGGCACGACACCGACGGCGCGAGTGGGGCTGCGCTGGGCGGTGGGCGAGGCGAGCTGGGTCCGCGGCGCGGCCTATTCCGGGTTCCGGGCGCCAAGCCTGAACGAACTGCATCGCCCCTTCCGGGTTGGCAATGATGTGACCGAGGCCAATCCAGGCCTGACGCCCGAGACCCTCTATGGGGTCGAGGTCGGGGTCGGGGGCGGTGGCGCGACGCGCTGGCGCGGCACGGTGTTCTACAACCGCCTGGAGGACCCCATCACCAATGTCACGGTGGGGATCGGTCCTGGCGTCTTTCCGGTGGCCGGGTTCATTCCGGCCGGCGGCGTCCTGCGCCAGCGGCGCAATGCCGGACAGATCGAGGCCTGGGGGCTGGAGGCCGACGTCGCGCGGCAGTTCGGGGACCTGTCCCTGACCGGCGGATTGGCGGCGACGCGGGCAAGGGTCGAGGGCGGCCCATCGGCCCCCCAGCTCACCGGCAAGCGTCCGGCCCAGACCCCGAAGATCACGGTGACGGCTGGGCTCACCTGGGCCGCGACGGCGCGTCTGACCCTCTCGGCCGACGCCCGCTATGAAAGCTCGCGCTTCGAGGACGATCTCAACAGCCGCAAGCTGGCGCCAGCCCTGGGTCTGGATGCCCGTGCCGCCTGGCGGCTGTCGCCGGAGGCTGAGGTCTATCTGGCGGCCGAGAACCTCAGCGATGCGGCTATCGAGGTCGGCGAGACCGGCGACGGGATCGAGAGTTTTGCCGCACCCCGGACCGTGCGAATTGGGCTCACCCTGCGGCGCTAGAGCATTTTCCGATAAGTGTGAAACGGTTATCGGGTCGAAAAATGCTCTAACTTTTTGAATTAGAGCCCTTTTTATCCGATCTGATTGACGCAGTCAGATCGGAAAGGGCTCTAGGCGGGCGGCCCGCCAAACAGCTCGTCATGCTTGGCGCAGATGGCGGGCCACAGGGTGGCCGCTTCTGGCAGGTCCAGACCGAACTCGCGAGCCAGGACGTCAACGAGTTCCTCGCTTGAGCCGATCAGGGTGTGGCTCTTTCCGTCTGGCTGGATGCGCCGCAGCATGCGGCCCAGCAACACCACCAGGCCCTCCGGGGTATGGCGCTGGACAATGGCGACCTGGGTGAAGATCGACTCCGGCGAGGTGCGCAGCCACTGGCAGGTGGTTGCCAAGTCCTCGTCGCGGGCAGTGGCCAAGGTGAAGTCGAAATAGGGTGCCCCGCCGAAGGGATGGTTATGAAACCGCCACCAATCGGCGTCCAACGTCTCAAGCCGGAAGTCGAACCCGGCCCGGCTATAGGTGCCGGCCCGTAGCGGTATGGGCTCCAGCATGCCGTCGCCAAACCCCACATCGGCGATATAGGGTTGATCCAGATCGACCCTCAGCACCAGGTGGTTGCCGTGGCTGATCTCGCCGCGTTCGGTGCGAGACACCGCCCCTGACATCCGCGTAACCTGGAACCCAATCTCCGACAGAGCCCAGCCCAGCAGGCCGTTCATCTCATAGCACCAGCCACCCCGTCCCCCGGTGACGATCTTGTCATAGCCCCCTTGGATACCAACACCGCCAGGCTGACCCAGCAGAACATCCAGATTCTCATAGGGCAGGGCCCGCAGGTGCGCGCGATGGATGTCGTGCAGAGTGGGCAGGTCCACGCGCGGGGTCCCGACATAGCCGATGCGTGCCAGATAGGCGGCGAGATCCATGCTGGGTTCCTGGGTTTGATCTAGGGGGGCACGCCCCTGATATCCGGCAGACACCTCCGCAGACCAGGGGTTTCTTTGGGCGACATCTCCCTCGTGTCACGTCTTCGTCGGGCTTGTCCCGACGACCCATGATCACCGTGATTGGCGGATAGGTGCGACGGTGACGTGTGGAATCCTTGCGGGACCTCGGAGATCATGGATCCTCGGGACGATGCCCGAGGAGGACGTGCGGGGTCGGGTCAGAGGGGCTTTGACTCTTGCTGGGACAAGCGTGCATCCCCCATCACCATACCGGTCGGGTTGCTGACCTTAGCGGGGAACCCACCTGCCGCCTTTGGAATTCCCCCAGGACGTGGCAGGTACCAGACGCGCCTGGAGACCAAGCCTTGAACTATCGCCATGCCTTCCATGCCGGGAATTTTGCGGATCTGGTCAAGCACGCCACCCTGTTGCGGCTGATGGCGGCCCTGACCCGCAGCGGGGGGCCATTGACGGTGATCGA
>JANPAO010000190.1:0-1796 GCA_031429955.1 Phenylobacterium sp.
GGCCGGTGGACCAGGCTCACCAGGACGAAGCTCAACATCATCAGCAGATACCAGGATCCCAGCTTGGCCAGCCCCACAGGCTGCCAGCCGGCGGCCTGCTGAGGATAGGTCCAGGTGGCGGTGAAGGTGCCGATATTCTCGGCGATCCAGATGAAGATCGCCACCAGCACGAACCCCAGCAACATAGGCATGGTCCGGGGCTTGAGATCCGGCGTGAACTGGAAACGCGCTCGTCCGAACAGCAGCACTGACAGGGCAAAGAGACTCCACCTGAGGTCGATGATGTAGTGGTGGCTAAAAAAATTCAGATAGCTCAGCACCGCCAGCAGCCAGGGTCCCCACAAGGGTGGATAGCCCGTAAACCGGATATCAAACAGCCGCCAGGCTCGGGCGATATAGCTGCCGATCGCCGCATACATGAAGCCCGAGAACAGGGGCACCCCGCCGATCCGCAGCAGCGAGGCCTCCGGATAGATCCAGGAGCCGTGGCTGGTCTTGAAGATCTCCATCACCGTCCCCACCACGTGGAAGACCGCAATCACCAGGGCCTCGTCCCAGCGCTCCAGCTTGGTGGCCAGCAACAAGACCTGGAGGACGACGGCAGCGATCACCAGAAAATCGTAGCGGGCCAGGGGCGCATCTGCAGGCCACCAGAGGTGGCTGGCGATCAGCAGGGCCACCATCGCCCCGCCATAGAGACAGGCCCAGGCCTGCTTCAGACCAAACAGCAGGAACTCATAGGCAAAGGCCTGGGCCCTGGACCTTTGGGCCCAGGGTCGGGCGATCGCGTCCATGCCCGCGACCTGGCCCTTGATCCAGTCTTTCAAGCTCACGTCATCAGGCTAGCGCGATGAGGCGGTTGGGCGCCATATGCCGCCATGGCCAAACCCAGCTTTCCCACCGCCACCTCGAAAGAGATCCTCGAGCGCGGCGACCTGCTCGCTCCCCGGTTCGACGCCGCCGGCCTCATCCCCGCCATCGCCACCCACGCTGAGACCGGCGAGGTCTTGATGCTGGCCTATATGAACGCCCAGGCTCTGGAGCGGACGCTGGCCACGGGCGAGGCGCATTACTTCAGCCGCTCTCGGGGCGAACTTTGGCACAAGGGTGCCACCAGCGGTCAGATCCAGTTGGTGGAAGAGGTCCGTATCGACTGCGACCAGGACGCCATCCTGCTGAAGGTCATTCCCGAAGGCGATGGCGGTGCCTGTCATACCGGCTTCCGGACCTGTTTCTACCGGGTGGTGGAGAACGGGAAGCTGAAAGAGCGACTTTGACCATAACCCTGGCCCTGCTGACCTTCACCCTGGCCGCCGGACTCCTGACCCTGACGCCAGGCCTCGACACGGCCCTGGTCCTGCGCACGGCCGTGGCGGAAGGCTCCAAGCGCGCGACCCTGGCCATGGTTGGGATACTGGCCGGCTGTTTTGCGTGGGGCACCCTGGTGGCCTTTGGCCTGGGCGCGGTGCTGCAGGCCTCAAGCCTGGCCTTCAACATCCTGCGATGGGCCGGGGCAGGCTACCTGCTGTGGCTCGGGATCGGCCTGATCCTTCGCCCCCGTGACAGCTTCGAGGTCGGAGCCTTCGACAAGATCGCCCCAGGTTCTGACACCGCTTGGATGCGACGGGGCTTCCTGACCAATATGCTGAACCCGAAGATTGGCGTCTTTTACGTTTCCTTCCTGCCCCAGTTCCTGCCAACCGGTGTGCCGCCCGCCCCCTTTATGCTGCTGCTTACCACCATCCATATCGGGCTGGGTGCCGCCTGGCTGGGACTACTGATCGTCGCCACCCAAC
>JANPAO010000191.1:0-3723 GCA_031429955.1 Phenylobacterium sp.
GACATCATGAGCGTGCGGGAAACCGCCGGCCACCTCATCGACGGACTGAAGGATCGCGCCCGGGCCTATGTCGAGGTCCAGAACGGATGCGACCACCGCTGCACCTTCTGCATCATCCCCTTTGGTCGCGGCAATTCCCGCTCGGCCGCGGCGGGCGAGGTGGTGGATCAGGTGCGCAAGCTCACCGCCCAGGGCTATCAGGAGGTGGTCCTGACCGGGGTGGATGTCACCAGCTGGGGATCGGATCTGCCGGGTCAGCCAACCCTGGGCCAACTGGTGGCCCGCATCCTGAAGCTGGTGCCGGAGTTGCCCCGCCTGCGGCTCTCCTCCATCGATGCCGCCGAGATCGACCCGGATCTGATGCGCTGCCTGGCGGAGGAGCCTCGGCTCATGCCCTATCTGCACCTGTCGCTTCAGGCCGGGGACGACATGATCCTCAAGCGGATGAAGCGCCGCCACAGCCGCGCCGATGCTCTGAAACTGATCACCGATGTCCGGGCCGTGCGCCCCGAAGTGGCCTTCGGCGCCGACTTCATCGCCGGTTTCCCCACCGAGACCGAGGCGATGTTCGAAAACACCCTGGCCCTCGTGGAGCAGGGGGAGCTTGCCTTCCTGCACGTCTTTCCTTTCAGCCCGCGCCCCGGCACCCCGGCCGCCCGGATGCCCCAGGTCCCGCGCCCGGTGATCAAGGATCGCGCCGCGCGCCTGCGGGCGGCGGGTGCTCAGGCCCTGGCGCGTCACCTGCAGCGTCAGGTGGGTCGCACCCTCACCGGGCTGGTGGAACGCGACGGTGTCGCGCGGGCTGAGGACTTTACGGAAATTGCCTATTCCGGTGTGGCGGCTGTGGGCTCCATTGCCCACCTAACCCTCACTGGCCATGACGGCGTTCGCGCCATCGGAAGGGTCGCGGCGTTGGAGACAGTGACATGACGGGTTGGTCAGGCGGTTGCCAGTGCGGTGCCGTGCGGTTTCGCACCCAGACCCTGGGACGGCCCAGCATCTGTCACTGCCGCATGTGTCAGAAGGCGTTCGGCGGCTTCTACGGCCCCTATGTCGATGCCCTGGACCTGGCCTGGACGCGCGGCGCACCGAAGTATTTCCAAAGCTCCAACCTAGTCCGGCGAGGCTTCTGCAGCAATTGCGGCACCCAGCTCTCCTTTGAGGCGACCGGTCACCCCGTCAACCTCGCCATTGGAGCCTTTGATCACCCGCAAGCCATCGTGCCGGCCCTGCAGGTGGGGGAAGAGTCCAAGCTGCCCTATGTGAACCACCTGGCCGACCTGCCGCGTCGCACCCCGGAACAGGCGACCAAGGTGGCGGCCTTCTATGCCACCATGGTCAGCCATCAACACCCCGACCAGGACACCGACATCTGGCCGCCGCAATCTTAGGGGATGGGCGGACTCGCCCAAGGAGACAACCGCGTGCCCCAGGACCCCAAGGACGTCGCCAGCAAGGTCGCCCAGGTCACCCTCGCCTTCTGGGTGATGAAGATCTGCGCCACCACGGCGGGCGAGACCGGCGGGGATCTGTTGTCCATGACCCTCAAGGTTGGCTACCTGGCCAGCACCTTGATCCTGATGAGCGGCTTCCTGGTGGTCCTGGTCCTGCAACTGCGCGCCAAGACCTTTCACCCCTTCCTCTATTGGACCGTCATCCTGGCCACCAGCACGGCCGGGACCACCCTTTCCGACTACATGGACCGCACCCTGGGCCTCGGCTACGCCACCGGGGCGACGATCCTGGTGAGCCTGCTGGCGGCCATATTGGTGACCTGGCGACTGGTCCTGGGGTCCATTGCGGTGGATCACATCCGTGACCCTCGGGTAGAGGCCTTCTATTGGGCGGCTATCCTGGTCTCCAACACCCTGGGCACCGCGCTCGGTGACTATCTCGCCGACAGTTCGGGCCTGGGCTACGGCCTCAGCAACCTGCTGATCGCCGGCGGCATTGCCCTGACCGTGATCGGTTGGCGGTTCACCATGCTGTCGCGGACGGTGCTGTTCTGGATCGCCTTTGTCCTGACAAGACCCTTTGGGGCCACCATGGGCGACCTGCTGACCAAGGCACCGGAGAAGGGCGGTCTCGGGATCGGCACGGCGGGGTCGACCCTGGTGCTGCTGGCAATCCTGGTCCTGGTGCTGATCTTCAGCACCCGCCGCGACCGGCAGGCCCTTGAGGCCTGAAAGGCCACCGGCGACCTCCAAGGCCTGGTGAGCAGATAGGCCGTTCGCTCGGTTCTCCTAGCGGGCAGAAAAATTAGGTCACGAAGCCTGCAAAGCCAGCACCCGGCAGAGAAATCGGGTGAAGACCAAACTGGAAACGGCTCGCCGCATGGATCGACAACGGCTCAGGCCAGCTGTTCACCTGATTGCCTTGGGTGAAGGCCTGTCGTCGGGCTGGGAAATGATCTAGAAGCCCCGCC
This sequence comes from Phenylobacterium sp., assembly GCA_031429955.1. Classification (GTDB taxonomy): domain Bacteria; phylum Pseudomonadota; class Alphaproteobacteria; order Caulobacterales; family Caulobacteraceae; genus Phenylobacterium. Next base: position 2,426 of record JANPAO010000191.1, read on the forward strand.
ATGACTGAGACCAAGACGGGCTGGCTGCAGCGCCTGACGAGCGGCCTGTCGCGCTCCTCCAAGGCCCTGACCGAGCAGGTGGCTGCCACCTTCACCAAGGCACCACTGGATCAAGCCAAGCTCGACGAGCTGGAGGAGATGCTGATCGAGGCCGACCTCGGCCCCCACTCGGCTGCCCGCATCACCCAGCGCTTCTCCGACGCCAAGTTCGGCAAGAGCGTTGATGAACGTGAGATCAAGGAGGCCCTGGCCGAGGCTATCGGCGAGGAGCTGTCCGCCCGCCAGGGAACCTTCGATCCGTTGTCGGGACCCCGGCCCTATGTGGTCCTGTTCATCGGGGTCAACGGCTCGGGTAAGACCACCACCCTGGGCAAGATCGCTGCGGATCTGACCGGCAAGGGCGCCAAGGTCCTGGTGGTGGCTGGCGACACCTTCCGCGCCGCCGCCGTCGAGCAGCTCAAGGTCTGGGCCGAGCGGGCCGGGGCCGACTTCATGTCACGACCGGCCAATTCCGATGCGGCCGGCCTGGCCTATGATGCCATCGTCCTGGCCCGCGAAAAGGGTCACGACGTGGTGCTGATCGACACCGCCGGCCGCCTGCAGAACAAGCAGGGCCTGATGGACGAACTGCTCAAGGTCATACGGGTGGTGAAGAAGCTTGATCCCGACGCCCCTCACGAAACCCTGCTGGTGCTGGATGCCACGGTGGGCCGCAATGCGCTGGCCCAAGAAAATATCTTCGGCAACCAGATCGGGGTGTCTGGAATTGTCATGACCAAGCTGGACGGTACCGCCCGAGGCGGCGTCCTGGTGCCGGTGGCCCAAGCCTCCGACAGCCCTATCAAACTGATTGGCGTGGGGGAGGGGACCGAGGATCTTCAGCCCTTCAATGCCCGGGCCTTTGCCCGTTCCCTGGTTGGTCTTGAGGACGCATGACCCTATCACCCGGCACCAAGAAATTCATCACTGGCTTTGTCGACTACGGCTGGCCCGCCGGTTTCGTGATCGCTTATTTCATCACCCGCGACACGGTGCAGGCGACCTGGGGCATGGTGGCCGGCGCGGCCCTGGCCCTGGTCCTGGGCTATGTCTTTGAGCGGCGGATCGCCCCAATGCCCCTGGTGGCGGGCTTGGTGGCGGTGCTGTTTGGCGGCCTGACGCTGTTCTTCCACGATGATCGCTTCATCAATAAAAAGCCCACGGTCACCTCTGCGGCCTTAGGCCTGATCCTGAACGGAGGCATGATGCTGAGAAAGAGCACGCTCAAGATACACCATGGCAAGGCCATCCAGATGCCC
>JANPAO010000192.1:0-5933 GCA_031429955.1 Phenylobacterium sp.
TTGCGGGACGTAAAATTCACCGTCCCTTTTGAAAAAAGGTTCGTTTTGCATGGGGCGGGACCATGACGGATTCCGCGCAGCCGCGCGACCCCGCAGCGTCCCAGAAATTCTAACCGGGCACCAGGCTCGCCAAATTGCGCCGCACCCGCTCCAGGATCGGCAGGTTGGTGGGCGGGGCCTCGAACACCTGGCCGGTGATGGCCTCAAAGGCCCGGATATAGACCCGGGCGGTCTCGTCGATCATCTCGGCCGGGATCTCGGGGATCGGGTCGATATAGGGATCGCAGCGTTCGGCCACCCAGGCCCGCACGAAGTCCTTGTCGAAGCTGTCGGGCCGCTCGCCCTTGGCGAACCGTGCGCCATAGGTGTCGGCAATCCAGTAGCGGCTGGAATCCGGCGTGTGGATCTCATCGGCCAGGATGATCGTCCCGGCCTGATCGACGCCGAACTCATACTTGGTGTCCACCAGGATCAGCCCTCGCGCTGCCGCCATTTCCTGGCCCCGGGCAAATAGGGCCAGCGCATAGGACTTCAGGGTCTCCCACTGGGCAGGGGTCACCAGGCCCTGGTCGAGGACCTGGGCCGGCGTCAGCGGCGCATCGTGGTCGCCGTCGGCCGCCTTGGAGGTGGGGGTTATTATAGGCACAGGCAGCACCTGATTGTCAGCCAGGCCGTCGGGCAGCACATGCCCGTACATCTCCCTCTGACCCTGTCGGTACAGGGTCAGGATCGAGGTTCCCGTGGTACCGGCCAGATAGCCCCGAACCACGATCTCCACCGGCAGGATGTCCAGCCTCGTGCCCACCACCACATTGGGATCAGGATAGGCCAGGACGTGGTTGGGACAGATGTCGGCGGTGGCCTCAAACCAGAACTTCGCCGTCTGGGTCAGGACCTGACCCTTATAGGGGATCACCGCCAGTATGGTGTCAAAGGCCGACAGCCGGTCGCTGGAAATTATGATCCGCCGGCCATCTGGCAGGTCATAGTTGTCTCTCACCTTGCCGCGATAATGGCCCGGCAGTTCAGGCAGGGTGGCCTCGGCCAGCACCTGATCGGGGCGCGCGGGAAGCTGGACTTTCATCGCCCCGCTATGCTGCCAAGTTGCGGCAACGTCCAGCGGTGATCGCAACCACCTTGCGGAACATGCGATTTTCGCCTATCAGCCCGCCTCTTCACGGACGGCGGTCTCAAGTCGGAACGTAAAAGGCGCGGGAACCTCCCGCGCGCCGCATTGAGATCCATCGTTTTCGCCGGGCTTCCGCCGTCGAACGCGCCGCCTCCACAACGGAAGAAGGAAAACATGGCGCTCTACGAGCACGTTATTATCTCGCGGCAGGATATCTCGCCGCAACAGGCCGAAGCCCTCAATGACCAGATCAAGACCCTCATCGAAGAGGGTGGCGGCGTGGTCGCCAAGATCGAGTACTGGGGCCTTCGCAACCTTACCTACCGGATCAAGAAGAACCGCAAGGGCCACTACTCCCTGATCTCCATCGACGCCCCCCCGGCGGCGGTGAAGGAAATGGAGCGCCAGCTGTCTCTCAATGAAGACGTGCTGCGCCACCTGACGGTCCGCGTGGAAGAACTCGACCTCGAGCTTTCCCCGGTCCTGGCCCGTCGTGACCGTGATCGTGAGCGCGAACCGCGCCGCGAAGACAGCTTCCAAGCTTAAGAAAGGGAGGATCATCAAATGACCGACGAAACCTCCGACATCGCCGCCCCCGCCGCTGGCGGGCAGCGCCGCCCCTTCTTCCGCCGCCGCAAGGTCTGCCCGTTCTCCGGTGCCGGCGCGCCGAAGATCGACTACAAGGACGTCAAGCTGCTGCAACGCTACATCTCTGAGCGCGGCAAGATTGTTCCGTCGCGCATCACCGCGGTGTCGGCCAAGAAGCAACGCGAACTGGCCAAGGCCATCAAGCGCGCCCGCTTCCTCGCCCTCCTCCCCTATGTCGTGAAGTAGGGAGACAGGCACATGAAAGTCATTCTGCTCGAACGCGTCGAAGGCAAGGGTGCCCTGGGCGATGTGGTCACCGTTAAGGACGGCTACGCGCGCAACTACCTCCTGCCGCGCCACAAGGCACTCCGCGCCAATGCGGCCAATACCAAGGTCTTCGAAGCCCAGCGCGCCGAGATCGAGGCCCGCAACCTCAAGGCCAAGGAACAGGCTGGCAAGACCGGCGAAGGCCTGGACGGCACCTCCTACATCCTGATCCGTCAGGCGGGCGAAAGCGGCCAGCTCTACGGTTCGGTCTCTGGTCGTGACGTGGCCGACATCGTCAATGCGGCCGGCGGCAAGCTGGAACGCGCGATGGTGGCCCTGGACAAGCCGATCAAGACCCTGGGTCTCCACCCGGTGAAGGTGGTCCTGCACGCCGAGGTCATCGTCTCGGTCACCCTCAACATCGCCCGCAGCCAGGACGAGGCCGAGCGCCAAGCCCGTGGCGAGGACGTGATCAATGCTCAGTTCGAGGAAGATCGCGTTGCCGCTGAGGAAGCCGCGCAAGACATGTTGGCCGGCGGTGCCGGCTCGCACGAGGGCGACTACGTCCAAGACTAGAATTCGTTGCGACTAAAGTTCCGCAACAGCGGCGCGAAACTCCGGTTTCGCGCCGTTTTCATGTTCGCGTGATATTTATGTCATTTTCTCTGTCAGGTTATGGCCTTAGGTACTCTCCCAAGTGCAATGGGCAGGCGTATAGGCGCCGCCGACAAACAGGCGCGCTCTGTGCCTCTGGGAAAAGACCATATGAACCACCGCCTGCTTCTGCTTTCTGCGGCCTCCGTAGCCACGCTCTGGGCGGCCACCGCCTCGGCCCAAGCCCCTTCCACCGTGGTTGAGGAATTTGTCGTCACCGGGACCCGCATCGAAGGCCGCTCGCGCCTGGAGTCGCTGGCCCCCGTCGACGTCATCAGCGAGCAGGCCCTGACCCGGCAAGGCACCACCGAATTGGCGAGCGCCCTGGCCACCCTGGCGCCTTCCATCAGCTTCCCCCGCCCCTCCATCACCGACGGCACCGACTCGGTGCGTCCGGCCACCCTGCGCGGCCTGGCCCCTGACCAGACCCTGGTGCTGCTGAACGGTATGCGTCGCCATGCCTCGGCCCTGGTGAACGTCAATGGCTCCATCGGCCGTGGCTCCGCCGCCGTCGACCTGAACGCCATCCCCACCATCGCCATCGACCGTATCGAAGTGCTGCGCGACGGGGCCTCGGCCCAGTACGGTTCCGACGCCATCGCCGGCGTCATCAATATGCGCCTGCGTGAGGCCAGCAGCGGCGGCGGTCTCAGCACCACCTACGGCATCTACAACACCACGGTGAAAACCGCCCGCAACCCCGGTGGCCGTGAAAAGAAGGACGGCCCCACCTTCACCATCGCCGGCTGGCAGGGCCTGCCCCTGGGTGCCGAGGGCTTCCTGACCCTCAGCGCGGAATACAAGTTCCGCAACCCCACCAGCCGCGGTGACCTTGATCCCCGCGTCACCCCCTCCAAGGTCACCTCACGCTTCGGCGACCCGCAGTCGGAAGACGTGACCCTCTACGCCAACGCCGGCATCCCCCTCAACGACGCCTGGGACCTCTACGGGTTCGCCGGCTATCAGAACCGCCAGACCGACAGCGCCGCCAATCCGCGCCTGGCCACCAACGCCAACAACGTGTTGTCGATCTTCCCGCTGGGCTTCCTGCCCCTGATCACCACCGACATTGACGACTACACCGCTGCGGCCGGCGTGAAGGGCTCGATCAACGACTTCGCCGTCGATGCCAGCATCGTTCTCGGTTCCAACAAGGTCCACTACGGCGTCCGTGACTCCGTCAATGGTTCGATGGGCGCGGCCTCGCCGACCGTCTTCGACGCCGGGATCATGAAGTACGACCAGGTTGTCACCGGCGTCGACGTCACCAAGCCGCTGGCCCTGGGCATGGCCAGCGACGCGACCCTGGCCTTCGGTGCCGAGTACCGCCACGAGACCTATGAGATCAAGCGCGGCGACGTCGCTTCCTACGTGTTTGGCGGCCTCGCCGGCAAGGCGGCCGGTGCCCAGGGCTTCCCAGGCTTCAAGCCCTCAAACGAAGTCGACAAGAACCGCCACTCCTACTCCTTCTATGCCGACCTTGATGCGCCCCTGACCGAGGCCTTGGATGTGGACTTCGCCGTCCGCTACGAGAACTATTCGGACTTCGGCAACACCACGACCGGCAAGGTTTCGGCCCGCTATGAGTTCAGTGACGCCTTTGCCGTTCGCGGCACGGTGGCCACCGGCTTCCGCGCCCCGGCCCTGCAGCAGCAGTACTTCACCGCCACCTCCACCAACTTCATCTCCATCGCCGGTGTCAGCACCCCGGTGGAAGTGGGCACCTTCCCGGCCACCAGCGCCACCGCTGCGGCCCTGGGCGGCAAGCCTCTGGAGCCTGAGAAGTCCAAGAACTACTCCCTGGGCTTCGTCTACCAGGTTGGGGCCTTCGAGGTCACGGTCGACGCCTACCAGATCAATATCGACAACCGCATCGTGCTCTCGGAGAACATCCAGGGTTCGCCCACGGGGTCGGCGACGGCGATTGCCATCTTCAACCTGATCAACCCCCCCGGCTCCGGTGCCGGCCTAGGTGCCGCCCGCTTCTTCATCAATGGCGTGGACACCGAGACCAAGGGCCTCGACATCGTCGCCCGCTACCGCTTCGACGCCGACACCCTGGGCAAGTTCGACCTGACCGGTGCCGCCAACTTCAACAGCACCGAGGTCAAGCGCGTTCCCAAGACCGCCGTCCTCTCGGCCCTGCCGGTGCCGCCGATCCTCTTTGACCGCGGCAACCGCCTGACCTTCGAAGAAGGCACCCCGGACAAGAAGTACGTCGCCACCGTCGATTGGACCCTGGGTAACTTCGGGGCCACCGCCAAGGCCAGCTACTATGGCGACGTCCTGGTTCCCAACAACAATGCCGCCCTGGACTATCGCACCGGCACCCACACCCTGGTGGACCTGGAAGGTCGCTACGACCTCCCGGCCAATGTGAAGCTGGCCCTGGGCGTCAACAACGTGTTCGACGAATATCCCAACGCGACGCCCACCAACGTCAACACCAATGGCCCCATCGGCTTCCCGGGCTTCTCGCCCTTCGGCTTCAACGGCCGCTACCTCTACGCCCGCGTCAGCTACAGCTGGTAAGGGCCTCCGGCACCTCGCCGGAGTGTGAACTGACAGGCGGCGCGGAACTTCGGTTCCGCGCCGTTTTTCTTTCCCCAACGGCAAGACCATCCACAGGCCCCATCGAAGCTGTGGGTTGCCGAACCAAGCGGCCTGTTTCCAGCGGGTCGTTAAGTTATCAGTAACCCATGGCTCTGGTTCCCGCCCTCGATCTCCGTCCCGTTCACAGCGACCCTGTGATCCCCCATGCCCCGGCCAATATCGAGGCCGAGCAGGCCCTGCTGGGGGCTGTGCTGTACGACAACGCCACCTTCGAGCGGATCGGCGACTACCTGCAGGCCCGCCACTTCTACGAGCCCTTCCACGCCAGGCTCTACGCCGCCATCGAAACCCATGTCCGCAAGGGCCAGCTCGCCGAGCCCATCCTGCTGGCCGAGCAGTTTGGCCGCGACCCGGCCTTTGAGGAACTGGGGGGGATCCGCTACCTGGCCGACCTGGTGGACCGCGCCCCGCCCGCGGCGAATGCGCCTGACTATTCGCGGTCCATCTATGACCTGGCCCTGCGCCGCGATCTGATCCGCATCGGCGGCGACATTGCGCTCACCGCCACCGCGCCTGACGAGGAGATGTCGGCCCGCGACCAGATCGAGGCCGCCGAGCAGCAGCTCTACACCCTGGCCGAGAGCGGCGGTGCCAGCCAGGGCTTCAAGCCCCTGGCCGAGGCCCTGCACGGCGCCGTCTCCATGGCCGCCGAGGCCCACAGCCGCGATGGTGGCCTGGCCGG
>JANPAO010000193.1:0-4406 GCA_031429955.1 Phenylobacterium sp.
CAGCAGCGAGGCGGTCATCACCAGCCGACGATTGGCCTCGAAGACATCTTTCCAGATGACGATGTTGGCGATGCCGGTTTCGTCCTCAAGGGTCATGAACACCACCCCCTTGGAGGTGCCGGGCCGCTGGCGCACCAGGACGATGCCGCCCACCGAGGTCCAGCGGCGGTCCCGCATATGCTTCAAGGCCCCGGCCGGAACGGCCCCGCCCTTGGCCAGATCCTCTCGGAAGAAGCTGCAGGGATGGGCCTTCAGGGACAGGCGGGTCGTGCGGTAGTCCTCGGTGACATTCATCGGCAGGCTCATCAGGGGTAATTCCACCTGCACCTCCTGGCGACCCATGGCGGCCAGGAGGGGGGCCTCGCTCTCCACCCGTGTTTCCCCCAACAATCCCTTCACCGCCCAGAGCGCCTGGCGCCGATTGAGGCCCAGGGCGGTAAAGGCATCGGCTTCGGCCAGCAGTTCCATGGCCCGGCGCGACAAACCGCGCGCAAAGGCCTCTACGGTGCGAACGCCATCCGCTCGCAGGGCCACCAGGGCTTCGGCATCCAGGGCCTTGAACCCCTTTATCTGCCGCAAGCCCAGACGCAGGGCCCGCAGACGCTGGCCCTCCAGCGGCTCCAGGGTGCAGTCCCAGTCGCTGGCCAGCACGTCGGGCGCGCGCACCTCAACCCCATGTTCGCGGGCGTCGCGGACCAGTTGGGCCGGTTGATAAAACCCCATGGGCTGGCTGTTCAGCAGGGCGGCGCAGAAGGCGTCAGGCCACCGCCACTTCACCCAGGCCGAGGCATAGACCAGCAGGGCGAAGCTGATGGCGTGGCTTTCGGGGAAGCCATAGGAGCCGAAGCCTTCGATCTGGTGGAAGCAGTCTTCCGCAAACTGGGGGTCATAGCCCCGCGCCAGCATGCCCTCGATGAACTTCTTGCCGTAGTCGCCGACATTGCCGTGGTGACGGAAGGTGGCCATGGACCTTCGCAGGCCATCGGCGTCGTTGTCGGTGAATCGCGCACCCTCAATGGCGATGCGCATGGCCTGCTCCTGGAACAACGGCACCCCCAGAGTCTTGCGGAGGATCTTTTCCAGCTCGTCCTGCGGGAAGTGCGGGGCGGGGCGGGGATAGGTGACGGCCTCCTGATTGGCCCGCCGCTTCAGATAGGGGTGGACCATATTGCCTTGGATGGGGCCGGGACGGACGATGGCCACCTCGATCACCAGATCGTAGAATTTCCGGGGCCGGAGCCTCGGCAGCATCGACATCTGGGCCCGGCTCTCCACCTGGAACACCCCGACGGAGTCGGCCTTGCAGAGCATGTCATAGACCTCAGGCGTCTCCTGGGGGATGTGGGCAATGTCGGTGATGCGTGAGCCGTCCTCCAGGGGTGGGATCATGTCGAAGCTGCGCTTGAGCGCCGTCAGCATGCCAAGCGCCAAGACATCGACCTTCATCAGACCCAGGGCATCGATGTCGTCCTTGTCCCATTCGATAAAGGTCCGGTCCTTCATGGCGGCGTTGCCGATGGGGACGGTCTCGTCCAGCCGGCGCTGGGTCAGTACATAGCCCCCCACATGCTGGGAAAGGTGACGGGGAAACTTCAGCAGTTCCTGGGCCAGGGTGGTGGCGCGGCGGATCTCCGGGTTCTGCGGGTCCAGGCCGGTCTGGCGGATGTGGTCATCGGGCACCATGTCCCCCCAACTGCCCCAGACGGTTCCCGATAGGGCGGCGGTCACATCCTCGGTCAGGCCCAGCGCCTTGCCCACCTGACGGATCGCCATGCGTGGACGATAGTGGATGACCGTGGCGACGATGGCGGCCCGGTCGCGGCCATAGCGGCGATAGACGTACTGCATCACCTCTTCCCGTCGCTCGTGCTCGAAGTCGACGTCGATATCCGGCGGCTCGCCGCGCTTTTCGGAGATGAAGCGGGAGAACAGCAGATCCTGGTCAGCCTTGGTGGGATCCACCGCGGTGATCCCCAGGCAGAAGCAGACGCAGGAATTGGCTGCCGACCCCCGGCCCTGACACAGGATGTCCTGGCTGCGGGCCCAGGCGACGATGTCGTGGACCGTCAGGAAGTAGTTGGCAAAGCCCAGCTTCTCGATCAGGTCGAGTTCGTGGGCGATGGTGGCCCGTTCCTTCTCCCCCATCCCGGCGGCGAACCGCCAGGCGGCACCCTCCCAGGCCAGGTCGCGCAGGTGCTGGATCGCGGTCTTGCCGGCTGGAACAGGCTCGTCGGGATATTCGTACTTCAATTGGCCCAGATCGAACTGGATCTGCTGGGCGATCTCCAGGCTGCGGGCCACCGCGTCGGGGAAGCGGGCAAAGAGCCTGGCCATTTCTTTCGGCGTCTTCAGGTGCCGTTCGGCATTGGCCTGCAGCCGCAGGCCGGCCGCCTGGATGGTGCAGGTTTCGCGGATACAGGTGACCACGTCCTGCAGGGCCCGCCGCTCGGGGCCGTGATAGAGCACATCATTGGTGGCCACCATCGGGGCCCCGCTGGCCGCCGCCAAGGCCGCCAGTTTCGACAGTCGCTGCACGTCGCGGGCACCATAGGGCCGCGACGCCGCCAGCCAGACCGCCCCGCTCAGGGCCCCGGCGATCCGGGCCAGGTCGGTTTCGAAGGTTTCATCCAGCCGGCCGGGCGCAACCACCAGGGTGAGCTGACCTGCCGCATGCTGCAGATAGTCTTCCCAGTGCAGCTCGCAGGAGCCCTTGATGGAGCGCCTCTGGCCCACGGTGAGCAGGCGGGTCAGGCGACCATAGGCCTCGCGGTCGGAAGGATAGCAAAGCAGAGACGGCGTCCCGTCGGCGAAATCCAGGCGGCAGCCGGTGAAGGCGCGAAAGCCGGCGTGGACCCCCAGGTCCCTGGCCGCCGACCAGGCGCGGACCACGCCGGCCAGGCTGTTGCGATCGACGATGCCGATGGCCCCCAGGCCCAGGGCTGCGGCTGTCTGCACCAGTTCCTCGGGGTGAGAGGCCCCTCGCAGAAAGGAGAAGTTGGTGGCCGTCTGGAGCTCGACATAGCCGGTCACGCAAACAGCCCGTGCAGCCACCATTTCGGCGACATGTCCTCGACATAGAGCCCGGCCCGGAACAGCCAGAACCGACCACCGGTCTCGTCCTCAACCCGATAATAGTCGCGAATGTGATCTGCGCGGACGGCCTGGATATCCCCGCGCCACCACTCTTCACCGATCCGCTCTGGCCCCTCAGATCGCCGGACCCGGTGCAGCCGACCCCGCCAGCGGAACTGTAGTGGCGGATCGTCGGGCACCAGGGCCATGACCGACTCCAGTGGCTCGGGTCGCCGGAACAGGCGCAGGGGGCGCGGGCGCTCAGGGTCCCATCCGGCGAGGGGCGGGGCCAGGGGCGGCCCTGGGGCCACAGACTGCTCGGGCACATGGCTGGCTACAGCCCGGGACTTCCAGACCCGCTCAGGGCCTAACCGATTGGTCAGCCGGTCGATGAGCGGGGCCAAGCCCTCGGCGCTGGTGGCTTCCAGCAGGCTGTCGAGGCGTGCCTGGCGACCGGAAACCGGCTCCACCTGGCTGGCCTCCAGGGTCACCACCTCGATCCCAAAGCCGGGATCGACGGTCTCCAGCTTAGGCGCAAACAGCTTGGCGATCCGGGCTGGATCACGACCGGCTAGGGACAGCCCCACCGCCAGGGGGGCCACATGACCGTCCAGCCGGTGGAAGCAGAGCTCGAACCGCAGCGCGCCCTGCCCCTCCTTTTCCAGCCGCGCGCAGAGCTTGGCCCCGACATCAAAGGCCACGCGGGCCATGTCCTGCGGCGTGCTGATGGGTTCGGCAAAGGCCAGGCGCGCCAGCCAGGGGCTGGGGGGGCGACGAAAGGTCAAGGCCTCCTTGGAGCGACCCAGGGCCTGATCGATCCGGGTCAGGGTCTCGATGCCGAACCGGCGCGCCAGCGGAGCCCGAGGAAGCGCGAACAGCTGGGCCAGGGCCTTCAGGCCCAGGCGGTCGATCTGGGCGGCGGTCTCCGGTGCCAGCCGCAGGGCTGCCGGCGGCAGGGGGGCCAGCAGGCTGATCTGCTGGCCGGGCGGGGCAATGGCACCATCCTGCCCATAGTGGGCCAGCGCCCAGGCCGCCCCTGGGGTGTCGGCAATGGCGATCCGGAAGGCCAGGCCATTGGCCGAAAGCCTGGCCTGAAAATCGGCCAACAGGGCGGCTTCCCCGCCCCACAGGTGAGAAACCCCGCTGACATCCAGAAACAGTCCGTCAGGTGCGTCGGCCGCTGCCGCCGGAGAGAAGCGCACGCACCAGTCCACCAGGGCCGACAGGGCCACAGCATCGGCCTGGGGATCGGCCTCGGCGGTTGTCAGGTTCGGGACCAGGGCTGCCGCATCGGTGGCTTTTTGGCCGACGAACAGGCCAAGCTTGCGCCCCGC
>JANPAO010000194.1:0-2445 GCA_031429955.1 Phenylobacterium sp.
CAATATCAAGGACGGCGCGGCCCTGCTGTTTGCCCACGGTCTGAACGTCCATTTCAACCTGATCGAGCCCAAGCCCAGCATCGATGTGCTGATGATCGCCCCCAAGGGCCCGGGCCACACCGTGCGCGGCGAGTACCAGAAGGGCGGCGGCGTGCCCTGCCTGATCGCCGTCCACCAGGACGCCACGGGCGGCGCGATGGATCTGGGGCTGGCCTATGCCTCCGCCATCGGCGGCGGCCGCTCGGGCATCATCGAGACCAACTTTCGTGAGGAATGCGAAACCGACCTGTTCGGCGAGCAGGCCGTGCTCTGCGGCGGGCTGGTGGAACTGATCCGCGCCGGCTTCGAGACCCTGGTGGAGGCCGGCTACGCCCCCGAAATGGCCTATTTCGAGTGCCTGCACGAGGTGAAGCTGATCGTCGACCTGATCTATGAAGGCGGCATCGCCAACATGAACTACTCGATCTCCAACACCGCCGAATACGGCGAGTATGTCACCGGCCCGCGCATCGTCACCGCCGACACCAAGGCTGAGATGAAGCGGGTGCTGGAGGACATCCAGTCGGGCCGTTTCGTGCGCGACTTCATGCAGGAGAACGCCGTCGGCGCGCCGAGCTTTAAGGCCACCCGCCGCAGAGGCTCTGAGCACCAGATCGAGGAAGTCGGTGCGCGGCTGCGGGCGATGATGCCTTGGATCACCAAGAACGCCTTGGTGGACACCGCGCGGAACTAGCGACGAGGTCACCCAGGCGAGAGCCGGGGTCCAGCCGAAACGGCGTAAGGCCTGGGCGTAAGCCCGGGCCATTTCGCTTGGGCGAAGCCGAGCGTGTCCCTAACTCTTTATCGCGGCTAATTGACAAACTTTGCCATCCTCTCCCATTCTTCGCCAAGAGGTGCATCCATGGCGACAATGAATGTTTCCCTGCCCGGTCCGTTGAAGGATTGGGTTGAGGGGCGGGCGCGAACCGGGCGCTACAGCAATGCCAGTGACTATGTGCGTGATCTGATCCGACGCGACCAGGAACGCGATGCCAAGATCGCAGCGATGCAGCACTTGGTCACGGAGGCCTTGGAGAGCGGTGTTAGTTCGCGCTCGACTCAAGACATCTTGGAGATCGCCCGACGTCAGGCCAAACCTGCCTGATGGGCTACCGGCTCAGCCAAAGGGCCGAGGAAGACCTCATCGGAATCTATGTTTCCGGCAGCCGCGAGTTCGGGAACGCGCAGGCTGAACGATACTATGCGGGCTTGGAAAGCGCCTTTGATTTCCTGTCAGAATACCCCCGTGCAGCGCGCGAGCGCACCGAAATTTCGCCGCCCGTGCGGGTGCATCCCTATAGGGCTCATGTAATCGTCTATGTGGTTGGCGAGGATGATGTCTTCATCCTGCGCGTCCGACACGGTCACGAGGACTGGGAGCCGTCGCCCGTCGGAGAGTAGGGTGTTCGTGTGCTGGTTTCTGGCAACCCTGAACTCTGTGTCCTACAGCGTCGCCTGCGGGATGCGGTGAGTATGTGAAATTTCAGGCTGACGTCGTCACGGAGTTTCGCGTCATGTCGTTCAAGGAGACGTAGGCCATGTCAGGGCAAGTCCTGCCGCCTGTGATGCGCTCGCCTGAAACCGGCGAGGTGCTGACCCGTGGCGTGCGCCCCTTTACGGTGGCCTATAAGGGGCACGCCACGACCGTCGATTTGCCAGGATACTATCCGGAGGGAGAGGGAGACGGTGTTCTGGTGGGCAATGATATGGCCCTGGCGGACATGGCGCTGCGGAGCCTGAAGGAGCAGGTTGAGGGCCTGCCGAGCCCATCGACGATCCGACGCATTCGCAGCAAGCTCAAACTGTCTCAGAGGGCCGCCGGTGCGGTGTTCAAGGTCGGGGCCGGGGCCTTCGACAAGTACGAGCGCGGGCTGATTGAGCCCAGCGGACCAACGGTTCAACTGATGGTACTACTGGATCGGCACCCGGAGTTGTTGGCTGATCTGGTGTGAGCGAGGTGGATGAACCCGTTCAGAGACCTGATGGTGAGGCCATGACAGGGGCGATCGCTCTCGTATAGGCTGGGGGACCGGCCGGTGCGCCGGGCACAGACAGCGGCAGCAAGCCGCGCGAGAGAGGGAGCGACATGGCCGCAAAGACATTTCCGGTGGAAGCCGGACACATCCTGATGTTTGCCCGGTCGGTGGGGGACGGTAACGCCGTCTATTCCGACGCCGACTATGCCAAGACCACCGAGGCCGGCGGCATCATCGCCCCGCCCACCTTTGCCCAGGCCAGCGCACAGTTCGACCCCGACTATTTCCTGCGGCCCAAGGTTGGCCAGCCTTGGTTCGGCTCGGGCAAGAACGCCACCGGCATCACCCGGGCACCGGGCGGCGGCGGCGGCGGCGGCGGCGGAGGCGGCCTGCATGCCGAGCAGCACTTTGAATATCACCGCCCCCTGCG
>JANPAO010000195.1:0-4081 GCA_031429955.1 Phenylobacterium sp.
CGAGGCAGTCTTAACCGCTTAATCCAAGGCTCACGGACCGCCCGGGGACGTGTCGGATCCGCCGATCAGATGACCACCTGAGCTCCCAGCTCGACCACGCGAGAGGGGGGGATGTGGAAGTAGTCGGCAGCCCTGACCGAATTGCGGCTGAGCAGGATGAACACGGCGTCGAGAAACCTGTCGAAACCCCTTGAGCGACCCGCCACCAGGGTGCGGCGGCTGAGGAAAAAGGAGGTTCGCATGATATCGAACTTCAGACCCCGGGTCCGGGCCAGGGTCAGGCCCTTGGTGACATTGGGCGTATCCATGAAGCCAAAGGTCATTGTCGAAGCCCGGACACCGTCCGCCACAGGCACGACTGCCACCTGCTCCTCCTGGGGCACATGGGGCCGGTCACTGACCTTTACGGTCAGCAGGACGACCTGTTCGTGCAGGACCTGATTGTGTTTCAGATTGTGCATCAGGGCCACTGGGGCTGAGTCGGGATTGGCCGTCAGGAACACAGCCGCACCCCGGGCCCGCAGCGGTGGCCGCTGAGTCAGCATCTGGAGGACATCGACCAGTTTCACATCGCGCTGTTCGGCCCTGGCCATCGCCCGGTTTCCGCGTACCCAGGCGCTCATCATCAGAATGATGACTGCGGCAATGATCAGGGGCACGAAGCCGCCATGGGCTACCTTGGTCAGGTTGGCCCCCAGGAAGACCGTCTCCACGACGATGAAGGGCCCCAACAGGACTGCGGCGGTAAGCAGCCGCCGTCCATACAGCCGGTGCAGGGCCAGGATCGCCAACAGGGTGGAGGTGACCATGGCCCCGATCACCGAGATTCCATAGGCTGAGGCCAGGGCTGACGAGGATTTGAACAACAAGACCAGGATGGCCACTGCCGCCATGAGGATCCAATTGACCTCCGGCGCATAGATCTGTCCGGCATGGGACTCAGAGGTCTGGCGCAGGGTCATGCGCGGCAGCAGGCCTAGCTGAACCGCCTGCCGGGTCATGGAAAACGCTCCCGAGATCACGGCTTGACTGGCGATCATGGTGGCAAGCGCAGCCAGGCCCACCAGAGGCAGCTGGAACCAGTCCGGGGCCAGCCGGAAGAAGGGGTTGTCGGCCATGGTCGGGTCGCTGAGCACGAGCGCCCCCTGTCCCAGATAGTTCAGGGCCAGGCAGGGAAAGACCAGGCTAACCCAGGCCAGCCGGATAGGCCCGGCGCCGAAATGTCCCATGTCGGCATAGAGGGCCTCGGCCCCCGTCACAGTCAGGAAGACCGACCCGAGTATGGCCAGGGCGAGGGCCGGATGCGCCAGCAAGACCTGGATCCCGGCGACCGGATTCAAGGCTCCCAGCACCTCCGGAGCCCGTAGAATGCCCGCGATCCCAAGCACGGCCAGGACAACAAACCAGACAAGGCAGATCGGGCCAAACCATCGACCGATTCCGCCCGTTCCAAATCTCTGGATCACGAACAGACCCACCAGCAGAGCCAGGGCGATGGGGACGATCACCCCGTCAAGTTGGCCTTCCAGTCCCTTGATGACCCCAAGGCCCTCTACGGCAGACAGGACAGAAATCGCCGGGGTCAGGGCCGCGTCACCAAAGAAGAGACCGGCACCGATCATCCCGATGGCCAGGGTCACACCCTTGTGCCGTGCGCTCGCCCCCTGGACCAGGGCCATGAGCGACAGGATACCGCCCTCGCCTCGATTGTCGAACCGCATCAGCAGCCACACATACTTGATCGCCACGATAACGATCAGAGTCCAAAGCATCAGGGAAATGATCCCTGTGACATCGGCGGCCGCCAGCAACCCTGTGTCACCCCGGAGATGGTTGATGGATTCCCGGAAGGCATAGAGGGGACTGGTGCCGATATCCCCATAGACAACCCCCACCGAACCTAAGGCGAGCAGCAGAAAGCGCCGCGTGCTGGCAGGCGAGGTGGGATCAGGTTCAGGGGCCATGGCATTTCAACATCCTGAGGGCGTGGCCCCCTCCTTGGCCTTTGAGACCATAAAGATCCCATGTGGTTGATGGGGTGGGAACGGTCCCAACCCTTGTCAGCCCCGTCCGCAAGGCCTTCCTAAGGGCGTGACTGCGTGGAGGTTCCGATGACCTTGATTTCCCAAAAGCCACCCGAACCCCCCCAGGTTTGGCACGGCTATCTTGTCGCGGCCGCGCTTGTAGCCCTGGCGACGGTGGCTGCAGCAGGCATGGAAAACACCAGGGACATCCCCAACCTTTCCCTGGTTTTTGTCCTTCCCGTGGTGATCTCGGCTCTGGCCTGGGGGTTTGGCCCTGGCCTCGCGGCCGCAATCCTTGGGGTGGGCAGCTACAACTTCTTCCTCATATCCCCTCGCTACACCTTTGAGGTCGATGACCCGTCCAACGTCTGGGCCCTTCTGCTGTTGCTGCTGGTCGCAGGTTTGTTAAGTCTGGTGGGTGGAGAAGCACGACGCCGGGCGATCACGGCCTTTCGCCACGCCGACCAAGCCTTGGCTCTGCAGGATCTCGCCCGGACGTTGGTGGCCGCACCAGACCATCAAGTCCTGATGTCGGCGGTGAACCGGGCCCTGGAGCGGGTGTTCGAGGTCCCTGCCGTAACCCTGGATGGCACGTCTGAGAGCTTGGCACCGGCGACGGCGACAGAAGGGGTAGCCCTAGGGGCCGCCGACCTGGATGCTGCCCGCTGGTCCCTGGTCTCTCGGCTGGCTACTCGCGCCGGGACATACCCCCATGAACAGGCGGAGTTCGACTTCTGGCCAGTGGTAACCCCCACGCGGCTTCAGGCGGTGGTGGGGGTGCGGTTCGCAGATGGACGACCCACGGATGCCGATGCGCTGATCGAGATTATCACCGGCCACTTGGCCGTGGCTTTGGAACGAGAACGTTTCGCCGCGCAGGCCATGGCCGCGCATGTCGAGGTCGAGGGGGAGCGGATGAAGTCCGACCTGCTGGCCGCCGTCTCCCACGACCTGCGCACCCCGCTGTCCACCATCCTGTTTTCCATCCAGAGCCTGCGAAAATTCGCCGACACCCATGACGCCACCACCCGCGACCAGCTTCTGGACTTGGCCGGGGCCGAGACCGAGCGCCTGAGCGGGCTGGTGGACAAGCTGTTGGACATGAGCCGCATGGATTCCGGCGGTATGGTCGTTCAGCTCATGGACTGCGAGGTGGCCGAGATTGTCGCCGAGGCTCTTGACCGCGCCGCTCTGGCTCTATCCGACCATCACTTGGTCACCTCCCTGCCTGCGACACCCTTTACCGGTCATCTCGACCCGGCATTGTGTGCGACCGCTCTGGCCAATGTGCTGGAGAACGCTGCCAAGTACGCCCCGAAGGGAACCCCGATCCGCATTGACCTCACCCGCGCCGAAGACTTTGCCTTGATCGAGGTGTGGGACCAAGGACCCGGCTTCCAAGAACCGGCTAGCCGCATGTTTGAGAAGTTCACCCGAGGCGTGGAAACCGACGGACGCCCGCCGGGCGTCGGTCTGGGTTTGGCCATCGCCCGAGGCTTTCTTCAGGCCCAAGGTGCAAATATCGAGGCCGGGAACCGGACGGACGGCCCCGGTGCCTGGGTGCGCCTGTCCCTGCCCCTTAAGGTCGGGACATGACCCACGACCCCGCGACCATCCTGATCATTGAGGATGACCGCAGTTTGCTAGCCGCCCTTGCCGCGACCCTGAAGGCCGCTGGCTACACGCCGGTCACCGCCCGAACGGCGGCCGAGGGCCTGCGCTGGTTTGCGCACTACCATCCTGATGTCGTCCTGTTGGACATGGGCTTGCCCGATGCCGATGGCCGCGAGGTCATCGCGGCGATCCGTGCCAAGGGAGCCACCCCGATTGTCGTCCTCTCCGCGCGGGGGCACGAACTGATGAAGGTGGAGGCCTTGGATCTAGGGGCCGATGACTATGTGACAAAGCCCTTCGGGGTCGATGAACTGCTGGCACGGTTGAGAACCGCCCTTCGGCACGGTGTCCAGGTTCGCGGCTCGGCCCCGATCATCTCCGCCGGAGATCTCACCATCGACATGGCCCGCCGCGTGGTGGCGCGGAACGGGCAGGAGATCCAC
>JANPAO010000196.1:0-3725 GCA_031429955.1 Phenylobacterium sp.
TGGCCGCCAGCACCAGACGACCCACCCGCTTGGGATGCTGGAAGGCAAATTGCTGGGCCATGCCACCGCCCCAGGAGACACCCATGACATCGACCTTGCCATAGCCAAGGATGTCCAGCAGGCGCGCCGTGGTCAAGGCCATGGACCAGGGCCGATAGGGGGTTGTCGGGTTGGGAGAGCCGCCGACCCCGGGCATATCGAAGGTGATCAGGTCGCGATCGGGGAACCACTCGGCCAGGGGTGCCATCAGCTCGATATTGGCCCCGATGCCATTGAAGAACAGCAGGGGCAAGGGGGCCTGCCCCAGGGTCACTGTGCGGGCCCGCCAGACGGCGACCCGCAGTTGGCGTCCGGCGGCGCGGACGATTTCGATGCGGGGACCGTGCGCGGCGGAACTCTTGGAGTCAGTCAAAACGCGTCGCCTTTTCAGCCGAAGACATAGTCGCCGGGCGCCTGGCCCAGCGGTGGGTATTTCTTGGAGCCCAGGGTGGCGGGTGCCGTCTTAAGAGATCCAGAACGCGCGGCCAGCCATTCGGTCCAAAACGGCCACCAGGACCCGGCGACCTCCGCCGCAGCGCCGGTCATCCAGGCGTCGACATCGGCCGGCGGACGGGTCTTGGAGTGGAAGTACTTGGACTTGGGATTTCCAGGTGGGTTCAGCAGGGCCTGGATGTGGCCTGACTGGGACAGCACGAAATCGACATTGGGCGATCCCACCAACTGGGTCAGGCGGTAGCAGGCCTTCCAGGGGGTGATGTGGTCGGTGACGCCGGCGACGACGAACATGTCCTGGGTGACCTTGGAGAGATCAACCTTGTGATCGGCCAGGTCGAACTGGCCGTGGTTACGGAACGGCTGCTCCTCATAGACCCGCAGATAGTCTGAATGCAGGGCGGCGGTCAGGTTGGTGGCGTCGTTGTTCCAGAACAGGATGTCGAAGGGGGCCGGGTCCTCGCCGTGCAGATAGTTGTTGATCACATAGTTCCACACCAGATCGTTGGGCCGCAGCCAGGCGAAGGTGCGCGAGAGCGAGGAGCCCTCGAGAATACCCTTCTTGGCCGAACGCCGACGGGCCATCTCGATGCCGTGGGGGGAGACCAGCGCCCCGGCCTCGCTGTCACCAGCATCGGGGTCCAGCACGCAAACCATCAGGGACACCGCATTGATGCGGTCATCGCCGGCCGCAGCCAGCTTTGACAACAGGGTGGCGGTGGTGATCCCGCCCGAACAGGCGCCGGAGACATTGACCTTGGGCGACTTGGTGATCTTGGCGATCACATCGGTGGCCTCGATCAGGGCATCGACATAGTCCCCCAGACCCCAGGCGGCATGCTCCTTGGAGGGATTGCGCCAACTCACCAGGAAGACCTGGAAGCCTGCCGCCGTCAGGTAGCGGATCATCGACTTTTCCGGCGAGAGGTCGTTGACATAGGCCTTGTTGATCTGGGGCGGGATGATCAGCAACGGGGTCTCATGCACCTGCTCGGTGCTTGGGGCGTATTGGATCAGTTCCATCATCTCAATGCGATGGACCACCGCGCCGGGGCTGGTGGCCAGGTTCTCGCCGACCTTGAAGGGACGCTTGTCCACCTGGCTGACGATTCCGTCGTTCTTGGTCATGTCCTCATAGGCATGCTGCAGGCCGCGAACCAGGGACACACCTCCGGTCTCAAAGGCCTTCTTCAGGGCCGAGGGATTGCCGATCAGGGTGTTGGTGGGGGAGACCGAGTCCATGATCATGCGGGTGACAAAGGTGGCCCGGGCCTTTTCCAGCTCGTCCAGCTCGATGTCGTCGATCCAGTTGGCCATGCCCTTCTGGGCGGCCAGGTAATACTGCATGGCCCCGCGATAGAGCGGGTTGGTGCGCCAGGAGGGATCTGCGAATCGCTTGTCCTTGGGCGAGGGCTCCAGGTCCGACCTGTTGCCGAGGATCTTCACCACATCGCCGCCAAAGGCGGTCAGGTGCTTGAGGGTCTTGGCCGGCCGGCCGGCGGTTTCCCGCAGCATGACCGCAACCGCACCCAGCAGGTCTTCGCGGGCGATGCCCACCATGGGGTTCAGGCCGACGGTATTTTCCGCAGCGCCGCCCGCATCCAGCTTGATTCCAGACTTACTCATTGTTCGCCTCCCCGAAACCCGCCAGATCCTTGTCGCCTGGCTGGGCCTTAGACCCCTATGGTGATGCCCGGTCGTTGACTGTCAACTCAGGGCGTTCGCCGCATGAAAACGCGGGATAAGATTCTTGATGTCGCCCTGGACCTCTTCAACACCGAAGGGGCCGGAGCCTTGTCGGCGGTGGATATCGCCTCGGCCATGGGGATCAGCGCCGGCCATCTCTATTACCACTTCAAGGGCAAGCCCGAGATTCTGGCGCAATTGATGGCCCGCCACCGAGAGGAGGTGGACCTGGTCCTGGAGGCCGCGCGCGAAAGCCTGGCCGCCGGAGACCTTTCTATCGAGAGCCTATGGACCCACGTCCACATCCTGGCCGAGGAGGCCTGGGATGCGCGCTTCTTCTACCGGGAACCGGCCTTGGCCGCAGGACACCACGAGATCGCCGCCCAGGCCCGCCACATCCTGACGGCCCAAAGGCGCGTTCTGGGCGAGGCCCTGACGGCGATGGACGCCGGAGGCGTGATCGCCGCATCCCCCGAGGTGCGCGATGGCATCGCCGGTCAGATCGTCACCGGCATCGCCTTCCATATCCATACGCTGGAACTGGAAGGCGACCAGGGTCCGCCGCGCGAGCGACTTGCCCGCGCGGCGGCTCAGATCATGATCCCCTTGGCAGGGTTGGCGATCTAGATACGGCTCAGGCCGCTTCTTCGGTCTTCACAGCCTTCTTGGCCTTCTCGGCCTTCAGGGCGGTGACTTCGGCAGTCAGGGCCTCGACCTGCTCGGTCAGGGCCTCGACGGCCTGACCCAGGGAGGCCAGGTTGAAGGGGGCCAGGGTCTCGCCCAGGGACTTGCGGACGGTTTCGATGCGGGCGTCGAGCTTGGCGCGGCGATCGTCGCGCACTTCCTTGGACTTCTTGGCCACGTCGGTCACCAGGGTGACGACCTTCTTGCCGGCCGGCGCCTTGGAGATGCGGTCGCGGACGACGTCTTCCATGGCTTCGCCCTTGGCGACCAGTTGTTCGAAGGTTTCGCCGGCCGAGGCGGCGAACTTGCCCGCCGCGTCCTGGGCTTCATTATAGGCACGGCCATAGACGCCGACGCCGGCCAGCCAGATCTTGCGGGCGATGTCGCCGTCGAGGATCTTCTTGTCGGCCTTGTCAGCCTTGGTCTTTTTCGCTTGAGCCACGGTGGGCCTCCGTCGTGAAAGTTGAGCGCCTCAGCGGCGCGATGACGGGGGTTTAGAACCAAGCATTAGAAAAGGCATTCTAACCGGCTCAGTAGAGCAGGTGCGCCTGACGGGAGGCCAGCCAAGCCTGCTCGTCCGGTGCGGTGATCGCCTCCAGGTCCTGGGGCGTGCTGGCAGGATTATCGACCCATTCCCGCAGCGCCGGACCGCCATTGATCACGTCGATCGGCAGTTTTCCGAACGCGTACTCGTAGGGAAAGTCGCGCCACAGATCATAGTCGGGGAAAATCGTGCGGATGGCCTTGAAGGCAAGCGCCTGGACCCGCCATGGTTTGAATGCGGCATGATCATAAGAGTCGCCCTCGGCATGAATTTGGACGCCGCTGCATAGCTCGCCGACATGCTTGTGGAAGGTCGGCTC
>JANPAO010000197.1:0-4314 GCA_031429955.1 Phenylobacterium sp.
ACCTTGTTGGCATCATGTTGGCCGGCCGGCAGCGGGATCAGGCCCCGGCTGGCCAGGTAACCACCACGGCCGGTGGCGGCGTCAGAGACGTACTCGTTGACGAAGTCCTGCAGGCCCTGGGTCACCCCGATTTGCGACTTCTTCACATAGATGTAGAGCGAGCGGGCCAGGGGATAGGAGCCGTCAGAGATGGCACCCGGCGTCGGCTTGACGCCATTGACGCTGGCCCCCTTCACCTTGTCCATGTTCTCCTCGAGGAAGGAGTAACCGAAGACCCCCAGCGAACCTGGGGTCTTGGTCAGGGTGCCGACAATGGCGTTGTCGTTCTCGCCGGCATCGACCCAGCCGTCCTTGCGGAGCGGGTCCACCAGTTCCTTGAACTTCTTCTCATTGTCCGAGCGCAGAGCATCGGCAGTGGGGAACTTGCGGGCCCCGGCCTCGATGGCCAGTTCCACAAAGGCGTCGCGAGTGCCCGAGGTGGGCGGCGGGCCATAGACGTTGATGCGGTTGCCCGGCAGGCCGGTGCCGATCTCATCCCAAGTGGTGTAGGGGTTCTTCACGAACTTGCCCTGGCGCAGCACATTGGCCGAGAGGCCGAGATAGAGGTGCTCGGTCTTGAAGGCGTAGTCAGCACCGTCCTTGTCAGTGGCGATGACGATACCGTCGAAGCCGATCTTGATCTGAACGATGTCCTTCACGCCCTTGGAGACGCAGGCGTCGAACTCAGACTTCTTCATCGGGCGCGAGGCATTGGCGATGTCTGGGAAACCGTCGCCCAGGCCACCACAGAACAACTTAATGCCACCACCGGTGCCCAGGCTTTCAACCTTCGGGGTCTTGGCGCCGGTCTTGCGGGCATAGTTCTCCGCCACGCGGGTGGTGAAGGGGAAGACGGTGGATGAACCGGCGGCCCAGACATAGTCACGGGCGGCCCAGGCGTTGGAACCGGTGCCCAGCAGAGCGGCAGCCGCAACGCAGCCGAGCAGGGTCTTCAGTTGAAGGCTCTTCATGTCAAATCTCCTGGTTCGCTCGACTTAAAAGTCTAGCTGGGCGCGCATTTGGAAGGTGTCGACATCGACGTCACGGCCAGCGCCGGGATTGTCGATCTTCGAGCGGGTGTAGTTGGCCTGCAGACGGGCATAGCCGGTGGGGTAGTAGTTGGCCCCCAGCGTCCAGGCCTCGTATTTGCCCGCATCCTGGCTGAGGGTCCGGCCTGCCACCGTGGTGGCGGTCGCATAGGCATCGGTGAGGTCGGCATAGTCGTAGCGCAGGGCCAGTTCGACCCCACCAAGGCCACCACCGGTGATCGGGTTGAGGATCTTCGGACGACCAAACTCACCCTTGGTGGCGTCGTAGTTACGCATTTCGCCGGTGGGCCAGAAGCTGATGAAGGCATAGCCAACCTTCAAATCGGGGTTCCCGCCGGGCTGGATCGTCTTCAAGCGGTCAACCTGGATGGAGGAGTACTCGCCCTGGACCGAGATGTTCTTGTGGATGTAGGCGGCTTCGACGCCGAAGGTCTTGTCGGTGTTACCTATGCCACCGGTGGAGAGGTAGCGCCCGGAGTCGCCGTAGGCCGTGTTGGGACGCGCGGCGTAGCTGAAAGCGCTCTCGTCGCCATGGTTGCGGTAGCGACCGAAGGCGGCGACGTGCAGCTTGTCGAAGTCGGTCAGGATCGGGGCGTAGGAAACCCGACCGGTCAGGCCGTTGCGCTCACGAGATCCCGGATTGGCGGCCCCGGTGTTGTTGACGTCGCCGCTATTGATGGACGCGCCCTGGATCGCGCCGGTGGCGGTCCAGTTGTAGCTGTTGACCTTGGCCACCAGCGACAGAACGTAGCTGTCGGGACCCATGTCGCCGTAGGGGCCACGATCCATGAAGGTGGTGAAGCGGGTGGAGGTCAGGTTCTCGAGGCCAGCGGCCTTGATATTGCCCACCATGATGGAGGTCATTTCGTTGGGCTTGTATTCCAGCACCACGTCGTCCCAGGCCCAGGCCCCGCCGTTCACGGCACCGCCCTCAGCCTTGTAGGCGATGAAGTTGTTCAGCTTACCCTCGACGCCCAGGAAGGCCTGGCGGCCACGGACGTTGCTGGTCTTGTAATCGGCCAGGGGCGAGACGCGGTTCACGTCCTGATAGACGTAATCAATGAGCAGACGGCCCCGTACCTTGAACTGCACGTCGTCGTTGGTCCACTGCGGCGCGCCCTTCCAGGCGACCGTGGTGTCTTGGGCATTTGCGACGCCAGCAGCAAGCATGGCGACGCTGAGCGCCACTCCGGCGCAGAGCGAGGTCTTGAACGTCATATCTTCGGATCCTTGTGGAGCTTATCCCCGTGCCTGTTCAGGCTAGGGGCGGCTTACAGAGGTCCTATGACGGTCCGACAAAGCTTGTGTGACGGTCAGACTGCGGTTTTGTGACAGTTCGCCAAGGCGTCCAATCGGCTAGAGCAGGCGGGCGCGGATCGTCTGACTGAGCATGTCGATCAGGGTCACCGCCACCACGATGACAATGGCGATGGCCGAGACCTGCGGATAGTTGAATCCATTCAGAGATTCAAACAGAGTCTGGCCGATGCCCCCGGCCCCGATCAGCCCCAGCACCGTGGCTGAGCGCGAATTGGATTCAAACCGGTAGAGGGCATAGGAACTCCACAGGGGCGCGACCTGGGGGATGACCCCCCAGATGACTTCCTGCAGAGGTGTGGCGCCTGTGGCACGCACCCCCTCGACGGGACCCCGGTCGATGGATTCCACGGCTTCCGAAAACAGCTTGGCCAGGACCCCGCCGGTGTTCAGGGCCAGGGCCATGACCCCAGCAAAGGGTCCCAGTCCGACCGCGACGATGAATAGCAGACCTATCACCAGATCTGGCACCGAGCGCAGCAGGTTCATCAGCAGGCGCATGGGCTGTTGCAGCCAGGGCGGGGAGATGTTGCGGGCGCAGATCAGGCCAAAGGGGATGGCCAGGAAAACCGCCAGGCAGGTGCCC
This sequence comes from Phenylobacterium sp., assembly GCA_031429955.1. Taxonomy (GTDB): domain Bacteria; phylum Pseudomonadota; class Alphaproteobacteria; order Caulobacterales; family Caulobacteraceae; genus Phenylobacterium. The sequence goes on from JANPAO010000197.1 coordinate 2,992, forward strand.
CAGAGGGCAATCTGCACCGTCAGCCACATCTGGTGGACGTAGAGCTTCCAGTCCTGGAAGTCAGGCCGCAGCAGATCGCGGCCAAACTGCTGCATGTTCTCCGAATTGCTGAACAACAGCGGCAGGCGGTTGATCTCCACCGGGCCGTAGCTGATCACCAGGAAGGCGATGACCCCACCCCAGACCAGCAGGTCAGGGGCGCGTTGGACCAGGGTTCGGGTCGGTGGCCGAAGAACGGCGGCTTGAGCAGATGTTGCGGTCATCAGACGTCCGGATTGGTGGCGCGGCGCTGAGCCGTCTTGGCGCGAATGTCATCGAAGGCGGCCTGGGCCTTGGCGATCTTGGTGCCGTCGCCGCCGCGCTTGGCGTCCGCCAGGGCCTCGGAGGCCTCCATCTCGCGGATCGGATCGAGGTAGCTGTCGTCGGCTGGCTTAAAGCCGCCATAGGCCAAGCCCTTGAGCACCTCGCGCTGCTTGTCGGCCCGGGGTCCGGTTCCGGTTCCGTAGGTCAGAAAGAACTGGCGCATCTTTTCGCGGATCGCCGGGTCAAGATCCTTGCGCGCCACAATGGAGGATTCCGGCAGCGGCGGCGAACTCCAGATCACCTGGATCTTGGCCGCGACCTCGGGGTTTTGGCGTCCGGCGAACACCAGGCCGACCGAATTGTTGGTGGCCACATCCAGAACGCCGTTGGCGACGGAGAAGACATTTGTCTGATGGCTGGCCGAACGCACGCCCTTGAAGCAGGTGGCCGGCTCAATCCCGCGGGGAGTGAACAGATAGGTCAGGGGTGCCAAGGTCCCCGATGTGGATTTCGCATCCCCGATGCCGAAAGAATAGCGCTTGTCGCACTTGAGTACGTCCTCAAGGGTAATCCCGCTGCCCTTCTTGACGATCAGGACGGAGGTGTAGGAGTCGGCACCGCCGGCGTCCACCACCCGACCCAGGACCTGACCATTGGAGCGGCGTACCGCCTCCAGGGCCGGCAGGGCGGAGAACCAGCCGACCTGGACCTGGTTGAAACGCATGGCCTCAATAAGCGAGGTGTAGTTGGTGGCGAAGTAGGGCTTCACCTTGATCCCGATCTCCTGGGACATGTCGTCCAGCAGCGGCTGCCAAAGGGGTGCCATCGAGGATTGGTTTTCAGCCGACAGGATGGAGAAGGTCAGTTCCGTGGGCGGCCCCTTGGCGACTGGGGGCTTCTGGCCACAGGCCGCAAGGGTCAGGGCCAGTGCGAGGCCACTCAAGACTTGGCGACGGATCATTTGGGCGCTCCTTCCCAGAAGGCATCTTCGAATTCTGGTCCATAGATGTCGATCAGGCG
>JANPAO010000198.1:0-1846 GCA_031429955.1 Phenylobacterium sp.
GAAACACCGAATATCCGCACCTGCACCTGACGGTCCGCCACAAGGGGGCCACCATCGACCCCTTCGCGCCAGGCCCAGGCCAGGCGTGCAACGTCGGCACCACGCTCTGGGCCAGTGCCACCGCCCAACGGCTGCCCTACCAGACCGGCGCGGTGCTCAATTCCGGCTTTGCGACAGGGCCTGTGACGCCGGAGGCGGTCGAGGCCGGAGCCATCCCTCGCCCGGTCATCGGCAGTCGCACCATGGTGGCCTATGTGCGGGCCATTGGCCTGCGGAAGGGGGACCTGCAGACCCTGTCGCTGACTGCGCCTGGAGGGCGGGTGATCGCGCAATCCCAGGCCCCCGCCCTGGCAACAGACAAGGCTCAGTACCTGCTCTATGTCGGCGGAAAGGCATCCTGCTCAGGTTGGGTACCAGGTACCTACCAAGGCAGCTATGTCGTCACCCGCGCCGGAATACCCGTCCTTCGGCGGCAGTTCCAACTGACGCTCTGAAGCGCGGAGCCTCCGCTCTCGATTTGTTGATTTCCCGTGCGACGGGATTTTCTTTCACCAAACCTTAATGTGGGCTAGAGGGTATCTGTCAGCCTAGCTCTCCAGGGCTGTGTCGTTTTGGCCGGGCGGCTATTCTCCAGATTGGTCGCCCGGCCTCTCGAACCCCCCATAGGTCCAGATTAGTTGGGGCTCTCAGCCGGTGGGCCTGCGACCTGTGGAGGGCGCACCTGCTCCAGGACCCCAAACTTCACCAACCACAGAAGTCCTCGCTCCAGGAATGCATGGCGATGGACGGGGTGCTTTGCGACGATCTCGCTCACCTGCGCCTCGCCAACCAGCTGCAGGTGGGTCCAGATCGCCTCGGCTTCGGCCAGCGACATCAGCGCCCAACTGCCCAGACTGCCGAGTGAACTGGTGAGTCGGACCTTGGCCAGACCCCAGTCCATCTCCGGCGCGGCTCGCAACGGGGTCTCGCTGGTTATCAGGCCGGTCGCGTAGGACTCAAACAGCGTGAAGGGGTCCAGCCTTCGGGGACTATCAAAGGTCGCCGGCGGAGACTCGCGTGTCGGCGCACCCCGACGCGCGGCCAGTTCTGTCCACAGGTCCTGATAGCGTGGGATGATCACCGACCAGTCGAATTGGTCCTGCGCCTGGCGCTGGGCAGCCCGGCCCATCGAGGCTCTGAGATCGGCCTGGGTCACCAGGGCGATGAGCGCCTCGGTGGCGGCACCCAGATCGACGGCGGTCATCTGGGCGGCCGCGGCAAGATAGCCTTCGTAGCTGATCCAATCACTGGCGAACTGGTAGGCAAGATCCCCTCCCAGGCCAGGGCGCGGGGCCGTGGTGGCAATACGAAACCCATCAATGCCGTGGCGCACCGTGCCGCGATAACCGTCCCAGTCGGTGACCACGCAGGGAAGGCCAGCGGCCATCGCCTCCACAGGCGTCAGGCCAAAGGTCTCCTGGACGTTCTCGGAGAATGAGATGAAGAGGTCGGCAGCCGACCACAGGGAGAACCGGGTCTCCGGCACGCGCCCATCGACGGGCAGATACCGAATGCTGGGGCAGAAGGCGCGGGTCTGCGCATGGAAGGCCTCCGTCGCGGCATCATTTTCGGCCCAGCCAGCTACGATCCAATAGAGCGTTTGGCCGGTGGCCTTGGCGGTCGCCTCCAGGGCCAGGGCCATGGTGGCGGGGTTCATCTTGGCCGAGGCGTGAAACCGGCCCAGATAGAGGGCCACCACGCCGTCCTCCGGGATCTCCAGCCGGCGGCGCCAGTCGGCGCGGGCCTGGGGGGTGCGCTCGAAGTCCGAGACATTGACCCCCAGGGGGATGGTGGCCAGTTGCGGTTT